>NZ_RIBZ01000881.1:0-39461 GCF_003721215.1 Streptomyces botrytidirepellens | reverse complement strand
GTCAGCCCCAGGCTGATGGCCCGGGGCTGACGCGTGCGGCTGGGCTCGGGGTGGATTTTCAGCAGTCGCGGAATTCGGGGGACTGGTTGAGGACCTGGGAACGCAATGGAGACGAACTTCGCGTGCCCACTGCCACACATCCTGCACGTACGGCACCAGCGCCTGACCGCGCGGGCCCGGCCGCCGTCGCCGAACCATCCTGTGGCCGGTGCTGCGACCAGCGCGGCGCCGGCGGCCGGCGCGGATGCTCCGCCACCCCGGATCAGCGCCGGAAGGCGTCCTTGATCTTCGAACCGGACTGCTTGGCGTTGCCCTTCATCTTGCCGCCGCGTCCTTCCGCCTGCATGCGGCGGTTACCGGTGACCCGGCCGAGCGCCTTCTTGGCGCTGCCTCGGACCGCTTCGGCCGTGTGGGCCATTTTCTTCCCGACATTCATGAGTCACTGCCTTCCTATCGATGGGCGGTGCGGTGCCCGAATAGATGCGGTCGGCCATGGCGCCGGGTGCCGCGGGCGGACTCATCGTCCGCGGGCTCGCGTCTGCCGGCCACCTCATCGCGATCCCGGTCGACCGGCGCGGCCTCCCGGCGGTGCCGTGTGAGCCCTTGGCGCGCGGCGTGCCTGCGGCGCACGGCGGCCATCATCAGGCTCAGCCCGAGCAGGGCGGCGGCCCCGATCACGATCCCGTAGAGAAACACCGTTCCGGTGTAGCCGGCGCCGTTGAAACCGAACACAGAGAAGCCATCGGTGAGCGCGTGCCCACCGCCGAGGTTGCCCAGCACGCCTGCCACGCCGATGACAGCCGCCGCGGCCAGGATGATGAGCCCTATGAGCAGCATGTCGCTCTCCTTGCCTTGAGAACCTATGTGTCAAATGAAAGGTTGCGGTCCACACCCGTCTCGCTGTCGTCCGCGGTTCGACCTCGCAAGGTCCGCCTGGCCTCCGTCACCGAAGCCGCCTCCGAAGTCGCCCCCGTCGCGTAGCCGCCTCCGTAGTGAACGGCGTCGTAGTAGCCGGGGGTCATGGACTCGCCCAGGAATGTTCCGAGCAGCAACCCGGGCAGCAGCATCGGCCCGTACCCGCCGAAGTACCCACCCGCCCAAGGGCCGTAGGCCGGACCGGCGTCCCCATAGGGGCGCCGTTCGCCGCCGACGGAGACGGTGCGGGCGTCCGGTTCTCGGCCGTCGTCGATGCGTGGCGTCCGCGGCGCATGCCTCCGGCGGTGCTTGTGGCCGCGCCACGTCAGGCACAGGCCGCCTCCGCCGAGCGCGAGCGGGGCGGCCAGGATCACCACCGCGCCACCCACTGACAGGCCGCTGGAGCCACGGTCGCCCCCGACTCCGTGGTCGCCCCCGCCGCCGGTCCGCGCCGCCACATAGGCCACGAACCCGTCCAGGACCGCCGGGAGGTCACCGTGGTACCGGCCGAGGCTGCGCCGCAGCGTGTGGGCGATCTTGTTCACGCTGGTTTCAGCGTGAGCGGTATCCCCGACCGTGAGGAGTGCCCCCGCCAGAGGGACGAGTACGGCCGACGCGAGTATGACCGGGCGCCACGGTTTGGTGGTCACAGAAGTGTTTTACCCGCAATCGGTGTGTACCTCACATAACTGTGCCACCGCGGATCTCGTGCCGAAGACGGGACGGGCGCGCCCGCTGGCGGCCCGCAGCATCGGCACACCCGACGCCGGTGCGGTGTCCTACGGCTGTGATGACGCGGGCCTGGAGTACAAGGAGGCTCTGAAGAGCGATCTGCTGGCTGACGGCCGGATCGACGAGGTCGTCGACGTGGGGGTGGGGGTCGGTGATACCACCGCGTATCCGCACGTCGCGGTTACCGCGGCCAGGCTGGTGGCCGAAGGGAAGGCGGAGCGGGCACTCCTCGTGTGTGGCACCGGGCTCGGGAGGGCCATTTCCGCGAACAAGGTGCCAGGTGTCCGGGCTGTGACCGCTCACGACAGCTTCTCCGTCGAGCGGGCCGTACTGTCCGATGACGCCCAGGTGCTGTGCTTCGGCCAACGGGTGGTGGGCTTGGAGCTCGCTCGCCGTCTTGCGCGCGAATGGCTCGACTACCGGTTCGACACCAGCTCGGCCTCCGCGGCCAAGGTCGCGGCAATCTGCGGATACGAGGAGCGGGAGCCGCCGAACGGCCCCAGCGCCGCGTGACCCACTACCCCGTCGAGCCCACCCCGTGATGGTCAAGCGGTGTCGCGTGCGTCTTCGCGCTCGATGCCCATCTGCTCTATCGCCAAGGCCATGTGCGCGTGCAGGATCTCCTGGGCCGCCGCGGCGTCTCCGCGGGCGATCGCGTCGGCGATGGGCTCGTGGGCTGTCGCGGCCATGGCCACGTCGCGGCGTTCGCCCGCAGCGCTCATGATCACCACGCGCATCGGCCCCTCGAGCTGCCGCCAGGTCTTGAGGAGCATCGAGTTGCCGGACAGCTCGCACAACAGGAGGTGGAAGCCGAGATCGGCCTCGACCCTCGTGGCCAGATCCGCGCCTGACTCGAAGGCGTCCTGGAGTTTTTTCAGGGCCTTGCGCAGGGCTTCCGCCGCGTCCTTTCTGCGCGGTGACGCGATGATCTGCGCTATCGCGAGTCCCTCCAGCGCTTCCCGGACCTGGAAGAGTTCCCGCGTCTCGGTCGGGGTCAGCTGGGACACGCGCAGCATGCCGCGTGCGCCTGCGGTGACCAGACCTTCCTGCTGGAGGTGGCGCAGGGCTTCGCGCACCGTGCCGCGGCTCACCGACAGGTGCTCGGCGATCTCCACTTCCCCGAGGTGGTCGCCGGGGCGGTACAGGCCGGTGGTGATGGCCGTCCGCAGTGCCACGAGCGCGCGCTCCCGGAGGGTTGTGGAGCGGGGGAGACTGGAAAGCGCCTGACCGGACACCGTTGGATCCTCCTCAACTGCACGAGCGATCATCATAGCCCGAAATGCTGTCGTCTGTTGACAGTCGGCATGGCTGAGCGTCGCGGACGGCCCGATAGTCGTGCGTCTGGGCGCTACTCGAGTAGACCCCCCGATCTCCGGTCGAGGCTCTTGACACCGTCTCGCCGTCAGGCTCAGCATCTCTCTCGACTGTTAACAGTCAGCAGCCAACAGTCGAAACCCGGGACGGCTGACCCGCCTACGATCAAGGAGGATCGGCATGGCTGAGTTCGAAGGACCGCAGCGGGCGCCGCAGCAGGCGGCCCATGGGTCGCCGGAGCGTTTGAGAGTCGCCGTCGGGTGCGGGGTCGGCGCGACCATCGAGACGTACGACTTCATCGGCTTCGGAACGGCCGCGGCGCTCTACTTCGGGGACGTGTTCTTCCCCGACTCCGATCCGTTGTCGGCCACCCTGCTGTCCTTCGCGACGCTGGGGATCGGCTTCGCCGCGCGGCCGCTGGGCGGCGTGATCGCCGGTCATCTCGGTGACCGCGTCGGCCGCAAACCCGTACTGGTCGGCTCCCTGCTCCTGATGGGCATCGCGACGGTGCTGATCGGCTGCCTGCCCACCTACCAGATGGTCGGGGTCTGGGCGCCGGTCCTGCTGGTGGCCGTCCGTGTCCTCCAGGGGCTCGCCTTCGGCGCCGAGTGGGGCGGTGCCATCCTGATGACCTTCGAGCACGCCCCCTGGCGGCGACGCGGCCTGTACACGGGCATCACACAGGCCGGTTTCCCGGTGGGCCTGCTGCTCGCCAATCTCGCTTTCCTGTTCAGCCGGAACACCCTGGACGACACCTGGGCCTGGCGCGTGCCGTTCCTGCTCAGTGCCGTACTGATCGCCGTGGGCATCTTCATCCGGCTCAAGATCGACGAGTCTCCCCAGTTCGAGGCGCTCAAGGAGTCCGGTGAGGTCGTCAAGAACCCGCTGCTCGCGGTGATCCGGGAGGACTGGCGCAACGTTCTGCGGGCCTTTTGCCTGCGGATCACGGAGACCGCGGGGTACGCCGTCTCGGTCACCTTCGTGCTGTCCTACCTGGATGACGGCGACGCTCCCGACGTCTCCAGCACGACCAGCCTCATCGCCCTGGTGACCGCCGCGGCGCTCGGTATCGCCGCCACGACGTTCTGGGGCCGCCTGTCGGATCGGGTCGGCCGCCGCCCGGTCTACCTGCTGGGCTGCGCGGTGAGCCTCGTATGGGGCATCCCGCTCTTCCTGCTCGTCAACACCGAAGCCGCGGCACTCGTCCTGATCGCCTTCGTGATCAGCTACCCCGTCTGCCAGAACTCGCTGGCCGGTGTCCAAGGAGCCTGGTTCTGCGAGCTGTTCGCCACCAAGACCCGCACCGCCGGAACATCCCTGGCCTACCAGCTGTCCGCGGTCGTCTCCGGCTTCACTCCCATGATCGCCACCGCGCTCTACTCCGCCACCGGATGGACCGGGCCCGCGGTTCTCTTCAGCGCTTACGGGCTGCTGGGGTTCGTGGCGACGTTGGTGACGCGCGAAACGTGGGGTGTCAACGAGCGCCGGGAAGCCGACCGGGCCGCGACCGCGTCCGCCGAACCCGCCCTGCCCGCAGTCCACTGACAGAAACAAGGACCAACACGATGCACACTCAGTCCACATCGGCGCCGAGCCGCGCGACCCCCGAGGGCGCCCCCCAGGACGCGTCGCAAGCGCCGCACAGCCGACGCGTCAGCGCCCTGAAGGACTCCGCCCACCGCATCCGCATGCACGCACTGGACATGGGGGAGACCCAGGGGCAGGGCTACATCGGACAGGCGCTGGGCGTGGCGGACATCCTGGCCGTCGTGTACAAGGACGTCCTCAACTACCGCGCCGACGAGCCGGACTGGCCGCGGCGCGACCGGTTTCTGCTGTCGATCGGCCACTACGCGATCGCCCTGTACGCGGCGCTCGCCGAGGCCGGTGTGCTGGATGTCGGCGAACTCGCCACCTACGGAAGTGACGACTCGCGTCTTCCCATGTCGGGCATGGCCTCCTACACACCCGGCATGGAAATCTCCGGCGGCTCCCTCGGACACGGCCTGGGCGTCGCCACCGGAATGGCGCTCGGACTGCGTCACCAGGGCAGTGACGCGCACGTGTACAACCTGCTGTCGGACGGTGAGCTGGACGAGGGATCCACCTGGGAGGCGGCGCTCGCCTGCGCCCACCACGGTCTGGACAACGTCACCGCCATCGTCGACGTCAACGCCCTCCAAGCGGACGGCCCGACCAAGGGTGTGCTGCGCACCGAGCCGGTCACGGCCAAGTGGGAGGCGTTCGGCTGGCACGCGATCCGCGTGGACGGCAACGACATCGACGCGCTCGTCGCGGCCTTCGACAGTCTGCGCGAGCACCGCGGATCACCGACGGTACTCGTGTGCGACACCAGGATCGGGCGCGGCGTACCGATGCTGGAGACCCGGGAGAAGGCGCACTTCATGCGGGTCGAAGAGCACGAATGGCAGCTCGCGCGCGAGCAGCTGGCACAACGCCACCGGACGCATTCCGGCTCCGGCCGCGCAACCGACCAGGGAGAAGGACCCGTTCGATGAACACCTCAGCGCCGACTCAGGCGGCACACGCGCCGGCCGAGGGGCGGGGACGCAAACTCACCACGTCCGCCATGATCGCCTCCATCGCCGAAGAGGGGCAGCGCACCACCCGGGCCCCCTTCGGGCACGCGCTGGCCCGGCTCGCGGGCGAACGCCCCGACGTGGTCGGGCTCTCGGCGGACCTGGCGAAGTACACCGACATGCACATCTTCCGGGAGGCCCACCCCGACCGCTTCTTCCAGATGGGGATGGCGGAACAGGCGATGCTGGGCGCGGCCGCGGGGCTGGCCGAGGTGGGCCTGACCCCGTTCGCGTCCACCTACTCCGTCTTCGCCACCCGGCGCGCGTACGACTTCCTGTGCCTCGACATCGCCGAGCCGCAGCTGAACGTCAACGTCGTCGGCGCCTTGCCCGGCCTGACCACCGGCTACGGCCCCAGCCACCAGGCGACCGAGGACCTGGCCATCCTGCGGGGCATGCCCGGTCTGACGATCGTGGACCCCGCGGACTCGGTGGACATCGAACAGGCTGTGCCGGCCCTGGCCGCCCACCCGGGCCCCACCTACATGCGGCTGCTGCGCGGAGCCGTGCCCACGGCCCTCGACGAGTACGACTACCGGTTCGAACTCGGAAAGGCGGCGGAACTGCGCGGTGGGCGCGATGTCCTGTTCATCTCCACCGGTCTGATGACGGTACGTGCCCTGACCGCGGCCCAGGAACTCGCGGACGACCACGTGGACGCCGCCGTCCTCCACGTACCGACGATCAAGCCGTTCGACCGCGAGACGGTACTGCGGGAGGCCGCCAAGGGACGCCTCGTGGTGACGCTCGAGAACCACAGCGTCGTCGGGGGCCTCGCCGAGTCCGTGGCGTCCTGCCTGGCCTTCGCCCAGCAGACGGCACGCATCGTCCCGGTCGGACTGCCCGACGAGTTCCTCGCCGCGGGCGCTCTCCCCACGCTCCACGACCGCTACGGCCTCTCCGTCGCAGCGATCAAGGAGCGCGTCCGCCGCGAACTCTGATCGCGCGACTGACGTCGCGCGCGGTCACCCTTTTCCGACTCCTCAGGAGAACCGCATGACCACCGAGCACACGCCCCGTACCGCCGTCGTCACCGGGGCGGGATCGCGCCGCGGCATCGGGCGCGCCACCGCGCACGCTCTGGCCGCCGCCGGTTACCACGTCGCCATCCTCGACCTGGACAAGGAAGCGGCCGAGGACACCGCCCGGGAAGTCGCCGCCCGGCACGGGGTGGAAGCCCTGGGCCTCGCGGCGGACGTCACCGACGCCGACGCGGTCGACGCGGCGATCGGGGAGGTCGAGGCGGCACTCCCGCCGATCGGCGCCCTCGTGAACAACGCGGGCATCACGTCCCCGACCCGCTTCGTCGATGTCACGCCCGCGGAGTGGGACCGGGTCTTCGAGGTCAACGTCCGCGGGAGCTTCCTGGTCACCCACCGCGTGGCATCCGGGATGGCCGAGCGGGGCTTCGGCCGCATCGTCTTCCTGTCGTCCGTCTCGGCCGAGCGCGGGGGCGGGGTGTTCGGGGGAGTGGCCTACTCGGCGGCCAAGGCCGCCCTCCTGGGCTTCGCCCGCTCGCTCGCCCGCGAGCTCGGTCCCTCCGGAGTCACGGTCAACTCCGTGGCCCCGGGCCTGATCGACACCGACATCACGCAGGGGAAGCTGAGCGAGGAGCGCAAGGCGGCCATGGTCGCGGAGATTCCGGCACGCCGCATCGGCGATGTCGAGGACGTGGCCGACGTCATCGCCTTCCTGACCCGGCCCGAGTCGGGCTACCTCACCGGAGCGACGTACGACGTCAACGGCGGCTCCCACATCCACTGACGGGACGCAGTCCCAACGAGCGCGTGGAGGAGGCGCGCGAGTTGCTGGCAGAGCTCAACACGCCTGAAAAAATCGCCGGATGCAGGCTGGCCGACCCCCGAACTCCTCCTGGACTGAAACGACACGGAGTCCTGACACCGCACATGTGCCGAACGCCCGACAGGCACCCGCAGACCCTGCCCGGGCGGGCCCTGCGCAGCGAACGCGGCTTCCACCGCCCCCGGGTGTCCGTGCACCCGGGGGCAGCTTGCCGGAGTGGGATGCAGGGCCACCGGTCAGGGCCAGGAAGCTGTCGCTCGGCACGAGATCGACCTTGCCGTTCATCCGGCCCAGCGCGCCGGTGCGCGGGCTGCGCGTGCAGCCCCGGCGCCACGACCAGTTCGTGATCGCGCTTGCGATGGTGGCCTGCTGCCTCGGTGCATCAGCTCCCGCCGCCGCGCGTCCACGAGCGCGAGCGGATCAGCCAGGCCCGACTCGCCGGCGGCCACCAACTTCAGGTGAAACTCCGCCACGTCCGCTCTGGGCCCGGTGCTCTCGGCCATCCATGCGGTCACCCGCTCCTGCCCGGCCGCGGTCACACCGGTTGACGGACGCGGCCCGCCCGGGCCATTCGCGTCAGGCGGTCAGCAGGGGAAGCGCCCCGACGCGGACGCACCAGGGACCTGACCGTCGGGCGCGACCTGCGCGTCCCGATACGCGACGGGGCCGTCCTGCTGGCCGACCGCTGGGCCCCGGAAACCGGCGGCGACGGTCTTCGGCTCCGACGGCCCGTTCGACCCGCTGCGCTGCGAGCGCGAGGCGGCCTGGACACCCTGGACTGCTACAGCGGCTTTACCCAGCGGGCGGTCGCCGACGCCGTACCGCCCCAGGTCAAGGCCAACAGCGACGGCGCGTGAGCGCGCCATCAATGGCCCGGGGCGGTAGAGGCGTCGGCGTACTGCCACGACAGGTACGCGGTCACCTCGGCCGGATCGTGGGTGGCCAGCGCGGTGTAACCGTCGGGCCGGACAAGGAACAGCCCCGTGTCGGCGTAGGCCCTTTGCGCGTGGCCTGCGCTGTCGATGAGGTCGGCGGTTCGGGGGTCTGCCGTGGCGTCGCGCACGCGATAGGCGTGTACCGTGCCTTCGGCTTCCTCGGGGAGCTGTGGCACGGGACTGTCGCCGAAGGTCAGCACGGTGAAGTGCGGGCCGCGGAAGACGTCGAAGAGGCGTACGGGGGAGCCTTCCCGGTCCGCGCAGGGGGCGTCTGGCGCCCGGTCGCCCGCGTGCAGGGCGTCGTCGGCCAGAGCCTCACGCCGTTCCTCGGTCAAGGGGCTGTCGCGGTAGCCCAGATCGAGCTGGTGGGTGTCGCTTCCTCGCCGGGAGAAGCCCGTATCGGTGTCCTTCCGGTCCTCGCCCAGTATCCGGGTGGTCCGCTCCAGCACGTCGGCGGCGACCTTCCGGCGTTCGCCGTCGTAGCTGTCCAGCAGGGTCGGCGGGGCGCCGTGGCGCAGCACTGCCCCGAGTTTCCAGCCGAGGTTGTAGGCGTCCTGCACGCTGGTGTTCAGACCCTGTCCGCCGGTGGGCGAGTGGGTGTGCGCCGCGTCTCCCGCGAGGAAGACACGGCTGAGGCGGAAGCGGTCGGCCATCGCGGCCCGGGGGCTCAGTACGGACGACCAGCGGACCTCACGGATCGTCAGGTCGTGTTTCGTGCGGCGCCGGAGCAGGTGTTGCAGTGTGTCGGGGCGGGCGTCGCGGTCGGCATCCGGCTGTGCACCGGGGGTGGCGAAGTGCACCAGGAAGTAGAAGCTCTCAGCTCCCTTGACCGGGCTCAGGGACACCATGCCGCCCGGGGCTGTCGGCCAGACGTTCCAGTGGTCGCGGCTGAGGCCGTCGATCATCGCGTCGCCGATGAGCATCGGCGGCGAGTCGAGCATGGCGCCGTCGAAGCCCACGTCGAGGGACTTGCGCACGGCGGAGCGTCCGCCGTCGGCGGCCACGAGGTAGCGGGCCCGAATCAGGTCCTCCCCTCCGCCGGGGCGTCGTACCGTGGCGGTGACCGCGTCCGTGTCCTGGGTGAGGGTGGTCAGTTCGCTGCTGAACTCGACCTGGGCGCCGAGTTGTTCAAGGCGCGTGGTGAGGATCTCCACGGTGCGCCACTGGGGCAGCATCCACGTCTCCCCGTACGGCCGGTCCGGTGTCGGGGCGTGGCGCTCCATGATGTCGAAGGTGCCGAGCTGCGTCTCGCCGTCCCAGCGCATGATCAGCGGGTAGGTGCCGCCGACGGCGTGCACGGCGTCGAGGACGCCGAGGTCCTCGAAGATCTCCCTGGTGCGCGGCTGGATGCCCGCGCCGCGGGTGCCGGGGAATCCCCGGCCGCCGCGCTCCACGATCCGGCAGCCGACACCACGCCGTGCCAGGTCGCAGGCGAGGGTGAGTCCGGTGGGTCCGGCGCCCGCGATCAGGACGTCCGTGTCGAACGTGTCCGTCAACGCTTCCCTCCTCATTCGGCGCTTGCCGGAGCGATGTTCTTGTTGAAGCGGAGCAGGTTGTGCCGGTCCCAGGCAGCCTTGACCGCACGCAGCCGCTGATACTTGGCGTCGCTGCCGTGCACACCGCGTCGCCAGTCCCCGCCCAGGTCCTCGGTGAGGTTGGTGTAGCCGTTGGCCAGGGAATGAGGCCGCACCGCCGCGTCGACGGCCGTCGCCCACAGCTCGTGCTCCAGGTCGTGTTCCGGAGAATCCCACATGCTGACGGCCTCCCACAGCCAGGCGGCACCCTCGCGGGAGAAGGCCATGGCGTCCTCGGCGGCGTCGTCGGAGATCGCCCCGCCCATGCACCAGAGGTTGACATTGGCGGCGGCGCCGGGGCTCGACGGCGCGGCGGCGATGTTGGCCACGAGGGTGTCGATGACGTCGGCGGACAGTTCCGGGAGGTAGCCGCCACGCAGGTTCATGCGCTTGCCGTACGGGGCCACGGCGTCGAGCATGGTGTTCGCCCGCAGCCACGGCATCTTCGTGACCAGGTTGGCCACCGGCCGGCCGAGCGCGGCGAGCGGCTCGATGACCTCATCGGCCGCTGCCGGATCCCCGCTGTGGACCGGGACGAGGACCAGGACCGGCTTGCCGTGTGCCTCCGCGGGCAGCATCGGAAGCGCGGGTGCGGGGGCGATCGCGGCCAGCAGGCCCAGCTCGCGCGGGGCCGTGGCCATGTGCGCCGGGAGCTTGGCGAGGACGTCGGCAGCCTGCTCGAACGGGAAGATCAGCTGTCCGGCCACGACATCGGGGCCGACCGGGTGCGCGCGGTACTCGAACGCGGTGACGACGCCGAAGTTGCCGCCCCCGCCGCGCAGCGCCCAGAACAGCTCGGGGTTCTCGGCTTCGTCGGCGCGGACCTTGCGGCCGTCGACGGTGACCATCTCGCAGGCCAGCAGGTTGTCGACGGTGGCGCCGTAGCGGCGCATCAGGTGGCCGATGCCGCCGCCCAGGGTCAGCCCGGCCACGCCGGTGGTGCTGACGGTTCCGGCGGGTACGGCGAGGTCGTGCTGCTGGGCGGCGGCGTCCAACTCGCCGAGCAGGACGCCCGGTTGGGCCCGCACCACCCGAGTGTCGGGATCGACGGTGATCGCCTTCATCGCCGAGAGGTCGACGACCAGTGCGCCGCCGGGCATCGCGTGACCGTCCGAGCCGTGACCGCCGCCGCGCACGGCCACGGGAATGCCACGGGCGGAGGCGTAGCGCAGGACGGTCGCGACATCGTCCTCGTCGTCGCACCGTGCGATCAGCGCGGGGCCTTCGTCGACGGCGCGGCCCTGATACAGCGCACGCGCCGCGTCGTACCGGTCGCCGTCGCCGGGCCTCAGCACCGGGCCGCGGAAGTCGGTGGGGAAATCGGTATGGGGGTCTGCCGACAGGGCCATGGGGAGTCTCCTCGGGTGCGCAACTAACCGGAAATTCGATTTCCGGTTACGCCAGGGAGGCTAACATCGGATGCACATGAGCCCCACCACACCCCCCGGCGACCGTCCGCTGCGTGCCGACGCCCGCCAGAACGTCGAACAGATCCTCCAGGTCGCCCAGGACGTCTTCGCCGACCTCGGCTACCAGGCGTCCATCGCCGAGGTCGCCCGGCGCTCCGGTCTCGGCATGGGCACCATCTACCGGCACTTCCCGAACAAGACGGCCCTGGTGGAAAGCATCGCGATCAAGGTGATGCGGGAAAGCCTGGCCCAGGTGCAGCGCGCACTGTCCGAGGAACCGGGCTCTTGGACCGCCTTCACCCGGGTGCTGCGCCACATGGTGCGGCTGCGCAGCGGACAGCTGTTCCCCGTCTCCCGGGGACGCGCCACAGAGCCGGGACCCGAACTTTCCAGTATCCGCACAGAGCTCCTCGCCGCTCTGGAGGATCTGGTGGCCCGGACGCAGCAGGCGGGAGTGCTGCGCGACGACGTGAACGCCTTCGACGTCGTCCTGATGCTCAACTCGATCCCGCCACGCCTGACCGACACGGAGGACGGCAGCCCCACGGCGGACTTGGCCGACCGGTACACCGGCGTACTCCTCGACGGGCTGCGGGCCCCCGGCTCCGAGGCCCTTGCTCAACCGGCTCCCGGCCGCCGGGAGATCGATCAGTTCTTCCGGACCGTGCACGGTCTGTGACGGACTCCCGTGCCCCCAGGGGAGAGGGACAACTCACTGGCCGGCACGTGCGGCTGTCGTCGAGGGGCCGCCTGGGCCCAGGGGGTGTCCGCAAAGTCGGACACCCCCTAGCGCTCCCGGCGCATGGCCTCGGCGGCGTTCATGAACGCCGTGGCGGCGGGGGAGAGCCGTCCGGGGCGGAACACGAGACCCACCGCACGCCGGATCTGCGGAGCCATCGACCGCACCACCACGTCGCGGAGCTCGCTCTCCGCGATCTGCCGGGGAAGGAAGGTCGCGCCTCCGCCGTGCATGACCAGCTCCCAGATCGCTTGCCGGTGCGCGCATTCGACGGCTACGCAGGCGATGGATCGTTCCACTGCCTCGTCGATGGCGGCTCGGCTGCCGGACCCCGAGGACTCCAGCACCAGGGGAATGTCCTCGAGCGCCTCGAGCGGAACGGGGTCGGGAAGCCCCGCGGCCAGGTCCGGAGGCAGGACGAGGGCGATCTCCTGGTCCCAGAGTTCGTGGGTCTGCAACGTATCGCTCTTCACGGGGAAGTCCGTCAGCCCCAGCTCGGCCTGCCCCTGGCGGACCTGGCTCACGACACCGGATGAGCTGCCGGGATCGAGAACGGTGACCAGGATGTCCGGGTGCGCCCGGTGGAGCCTGCTGGTCAGTTCCGGCAGCGGATCGGCGGACAGCGTCGACAGAACCGCGAGCTCGAGGCGTCCGGCGACCAAGTCCCTGACGGCGTGCGCCTTGCTCCTCGCGCGCTCGACGTCGGCCAGGATCTGCCGTGCCGGCCCGGCGAACGACCGTCCGCCGGCCGTCAAGGTCAGTCGACGGCCCGACCGGTCGAACAGTTGGACGCCGAGCTGGCGCTCCAAACTGCGGATCGCCTGGGACAGTGACGGCTGCGCGATGTAGAGCGCCTGCGCGGCTTTGGTGACGCTGCCGTGGTCGATGACCGCAACGAAGTAGGCGACGAGCCGCAGGTCCATGGTCGAACGATACGCCACCTCCAGCCGACCCCTGTCGGGCGAGACGACTCCTACCTGCGCTCATAGGTCCTGGTGATAGGTCCGTACACGCACTGGTCTTTGTACGCTCCGGCCCGGGAGTGGTGCAGTCAGGTGTACCGGGACGCGGCCGCCAGGCGGTTGCGTTGCGGTCGCCCCGTCCCTCGGCCCGCTCAGGAGCTGGGAAGATGACAACCGAGACCTGCAAGACCGCCGCCGTCGCCGGTGGGGTGCCGCGCCTGCCCCACCGCGTCCCCGCACAGACCGCGAGGGAACTCGCCCTGACCGGCGGCATGATCACGGCCGAGCCCACCGATGAGGTCGTCGCGCCCCCGCACAACGCCGGCCGGGAGCTCGCCCGAGCCGGGACACACCTCTGAGGACATGGAAATCCTGCTGTGGGAAGGGGCCGTACCGTGAACTCGTACCGGCCGGAGGCGATGCCGACTTCGCTCGACTATCCCGAGCTGACCGTGGGAGAGCTGTTCACCGCCGCCGCGCAGCTGTACGGGGACCGGACGGCGGTCGTCGATGGCGAGGAGCAGTTCACCTTCACCCAGTTGCACGAGCGCTCCGCCGCGTTCGCCCATGGCGTGCGGGACGCCGGCGTCCGCGAGGGTGACGTCGTCCTCCTGCACCTGTCCAACAGCGTGTGGTTCCTGGTCGGTTACTACGGCGCGCTGCTTGCCGGAGCGACCGTGTCGCTGGCCAACCCGTTGCAGCCCGCGCCGCAATTGCGCGCCCAACTGCTCGACACCGGCGCGGCTCTCGCCATCAGCCATCCCGCCCACGTCGCCACGCTGCTCGAGGCCGGTGCGGGATCGGCCCTGCGGACGGTCGTGGTCGTTCCGCCGAGTGCCTGTGCGCCGTCCGACGAGCACCCTCCGGCCGGTGACGGCATGGTGGCCCTCGCGGACTTCGTCGCGGGCCGAGCCGGTGTCCCTCCTCAAGCCTCCGTCACCGCGGGCGCCGTGGCCCACATCGCCTACACGGGCGGCACCACCGGGGTCTCGAAGGGCGTCCGGGTCCTGCACCGCAACGTGGTCGCCAACGTCACACAGATGACTGCCTGGCGCGCCGCCCACCTGGTCACCACCGCCGAGGACGGCTCTCTCCGGCTCTGCCCGATCGCCGGTCTGCACGATGCGGGAGTGCGGCCTGGACACGCGGTCACGGTAGTCGTGTCACCTTTGTTCCACGCGCATGCGCTCATCAACATGAATTTCCTGCTGCTGTGCGGAACCACCATCGTGCTCACCGGCCGCTTCTCTCCCGAGCGCCTGCTCGAAGCGATCGAGCGTCACCGCGCCACCTACCTGACCGGCAGCCCGACCATGTGGCATGCGCTGCTGGACAGCCCCGAGATGAGCGACAGGGACCTGTCCTCGGTGTGGGGGATCTCCTCGGGAGCAGCCCCGATAGACCCGGCCACCCTCCGAGACCTCGAAACCGCCTTCCCCACAGCGGTGGTCAGCGAGGGATACGGACTCACCGAGGGGACGTGCCTGGTGACCGCCGGGCCGCTGTTGCGGAGTGCCGAGCGCAAACTCGGCAGTGTTGGCCTGCCGGTCATCGACACCACGGTGGAGGCCAGACCCGTCATCGGAGGCGAGGCCGCGCTCGGACCGAACGACGTCGGTGAGCTCTGGGTGCGCGGCCCGCAGGTCACGGCGGGTTACCTGAACCAGCCGGAAGCCACCGCCGAGCAGTTCGTCGGCGGCTGGCTGCGCACGGGAGACCTCGGTTACGTCGACGAGGACGGCTTCGTCTTCATCTCCGGCCGCGCCAAGGAGATGTTGATCTACAAGGGCTACAACGTATATCCGCGCGAACTCGAAGACGTCCTGCACAGCCACCCGGACGTGGGGACGGCGGCGGTCGTCGGCCGGTCCGTCGCCCACGTCGGACAGGAGCCGATCGCCTTCGTCGTGCCGCGGCCCGGCGTGGCCGTCGACCCGGACGACGTCATGGCGTATGTCGCCGAACGGGTCCTTCCGTACAAGAAGATCCGAGCCGTCCACGTCGTCGACACGCTGCCCACCACTGCCGCCGGAAAGATCCTCAAGGCCGAACTGCGAGCGTCCTGACCGGTCACCGATGAACGTGAGAACGGAGAGAACCATGGAAGCCGCGGATTTCGAGGCCGTGCTGAACGCGATCAGGACCTTCGTGCGCAAGGAGGTCGTGCCGGCCGAGGAGGTGATGGAGAAGACAGATGAGATCCCCGAAGCCATCCGCGCGCAGGCGGCGGAGATGGGGCTCTTCGGCTACGCGCTGCCCGAGGAGTACGGCGGACTCGGGTTCTCGATGACCGAGGACGTCCAGCTGGCGATGGAGGTCGGCTACACCGCACCGGCATTCCGCTCGATGTTCGGGACCAACAACGGCATCGCCGGCCAGGTGCTGGTGAACTTCGGCGCCGATGAGCAGAAACAGCGGTACCTGCCGGGCCTGGCCGCCGGCGACATGATCGCCTCATTCGCCCTGACCGAGTCCGAAGCGGGCTCGGACCCGAGCGGTTTGCGGACGCGAGCGGTTCGGGTCGAAGGCGGCTACCTGCTGAATGGCCAGAAGCGGTTCATCACCAATGCGACCCGCGCCGACCTGTTCATGGTCTTCGCCAGGACGAACGCCGACACCGAGGGCACCAAGGGCATCTCCGTCTTCGCGGTCGAGTCCGGTACCAAGGGTCTCACCGTCGGTCCCAAGGACGAGAAGATGGGACAGCGCGGGGCGCACACCGCGGAGGTGTTCCTCGACGACGTCTTCGTATCCGGAACCGCGCTGATCGGCGGGTCCGAAGGCGAGGGCTTCGCGGCCGCCATGCGCTCGCTGGCACGCGGTCGGCTGCACATCGCGGCCATCTGCGTCGGGCTCGCTCAGCGGCTCGTGGAGGAGAGCGTCAACCATGCCGCGGCGAACCGGCAGGGTGGTTCTCCCATCGCGGAGTTCCAGCAGGTGCAGGCGATGCTCGCGGACTCGCAGAGCGAGCTCCTCGCCGGACGGGCGATGGTGCTGGAAGCGGCGAAGGCGTACGACGACGGCAGTGACCGCCGCATGGCGCCGTCATGCGCGAAGCTCTTCTGCTCGGAAATGGTCGACCGGGTGGCCGACCGCGCCGTCCAGATCCACGGTGGCCTGGGATACATGCGGACGGTCGCGGTCGAGCGGTTCTACCGCGATGCCCGCCTGTTCCGACTGTACGAGGGCACCAGCGAGGTGCAGAAGGTCATCATCGCCAAGCAGATGCTCAAGGGGGCGGGCCGATGACGGACCCCGTACTCGTCGCGCAGGATGGTCCCGTCCGGACGCTGACCCTGAACCGGCCGAGCCGCCGCAACGCCCTGGACCTCGACGACCGACGGGTGCTGCTGGCCGCACTGCTGGACGCCGAGGGTGACCACAGCTGCCGGGCGGTGGTGCTCACCGGAGCCCAAGGAGTGTTCTGCGCGGGCGGCGACATCCGATCGATGTCGCGGGACCGCGATGTCGCGAGGGCACGGCTGGCGGTGGTCAACGACATCGCGCGCGCTCTGGTCCGTTCGCCGAAGCCGGTGGTCGCCGCTGTCGAAAGCGGTGCGTTCGGTCTCGGACTGTCCCTGGCCGCCGCGAGCGACTACGTGGTGGCGGCAGCGGACGCCAGATTCGTGGCCTCGTTCGCCAAGCTCGGACTGACCGCCGACACCGGCCTGTTCTGGAGCCTGTCCCAGCGGATCGGACCCGGCCGCGCCAAGGAGCTCATCCTGCTCGCGGGCGAGCTCACCGCCGAACGGGCCCACCGGATGGGCCTGGTGAGCGAGGTCGTGCCGGGGACGGAGGTCCTGGAGCGGGCCATGGAGCGGGCCGGACAGCTCGCCGCGGCGTCGCCGGCCATGGTGGCGGGAACCAAAAAGATCTTCGCCCAGGAACGACAGGACCTGGAGTCGGTTCTCGCCGCCGAGGCCGAGATACAGGTGGAGTTGCTCGCCGGCGACGACTTCGCCGAAGGACGCGCCGCGTTCCTGGAACGTCGTGCGCCGACTTTCACCGGCTGAGACGCATTCCAATGGAGAACTCATGTTGCAGCAGGGAACGTTCGACGGCCGGGTGGCCGTGGTCACCGGCGGCGGATCGGGCATCGGGGAGGCGATCGGCCGGGAACTCGCCCGTCTCGGCGCGAACATCGCCGTCCTGGGGCGCACCCGGGACAAGCTGGATGCTGTCTGCTCGGACATCAACGCCGCGGGCGGCACAGCCAAGGGCTATCAGGTGGACATCCGCGACCGGTCCGGTGTCGAGGCGGTGATCGACTCGGTGATGACCGACTTCGGCCGCATCGATCACCTCGTCAACAACGCCGCGGGGAACTTCCGGGTGGCGCCGGAACGGATGTCGCCGAATGCCTGGAACGCGGTGGTCGACATCGTCCTCGACGGCACCTGGCACTGCACGCAGACCGTGGGCAGGCACATGATCGAAGGTGGCGGCGGCGGGTCGATCCTCAACATCGGCTCGACGATGTCGAAGCAGGGCGGCCCGGACACGGTCCACTCCGCGAGCGCCAAGGCCGGTGTGCGCGCGATGACCAAGTCCCTCGGCGCGGCCTGGGGGCCGTACGGCATCCGGGTCAACGTCCTCATCCCGGGGATGACCGAAGGGACCGCCGGAGTCGAGGTTCTCCACCGGACGCAGGAGGACTTCGACGAGGCGGTCGGGACCGTCCCCCTGGGCCGGCTCGCCACCCGCGAGGAGATCGCCCACGTGGCGAGCTTCCTCCTGAGCGACTACGCGGGCTACATGACGGGGGCGGAACTCGTGCTCGACGGCGGCCGCTCGCTCGGAAGGCTGTGACGCGCCATGCCCGGTCTCCGTGAGAAGGACGCCCGGCGCTCCCAGCCACTGCGGGGCATGAGGATCGTCGAGATCTCGAGCTATGTGGCGGCCCCACTGAGCGGGATGACCCTGGCTCAGCTGGGCGCGGACGTGATCCGGGTCGAGCCGCTCGACGGTGCCGCCGACCGCACCCGCCGGCCTCTGGCCGACAGCGGGACGAGCCTGTACTGGTCGGGGCTCAACAAGGGCAAGCGCGCCATCGAGGTGGACCTGTCCTCCGAGCGGGGACGCCGACTCGTCGGTGATCTGATCGTCGCCGGAGGACGGCGCGGCGGCATCGTCATCAGCAACTCCGAACGGTATGCGGATCTGACCTTCGAGACCTTGCGTGCGCGCCGCCCCGATCTGATCCACGTGCTGCTCACCGGTCGCCGGGACGGCGGAACCGCGGTGGACTACACCGTTCAGGCGGCCACCGGATTCCCCCTGTTGACCGGCCCTGAGAACTCGACACAGCCCGTGAACCACCTGATGCCCGCGTGGGACGTCGCCGCCGGGCTCTACCTGTCGGTCGGACTGCTGGCCGCCGAACGGCACCGCCTGCTGACGGGGGAGGGGCAGCAGGTGCGGGTAGCGCTCGAGGACGTTGCCCTGGCGACTGCCGGAAACCTCGGTTACCTCGCCGAGGCGCAACTGGGCAGCACACCGCGTCAACGCGGCGGCAACTACGTCTACGGCAGTTTCGGCCGTGACGTCACCACCGCCGACGGTGAGCGGATGATGATCGTGGCGCTCACCGCCGGGCACTGGCGGGACCTCCTCGGCGCAACGGGTCTCACCGATGTGGTGTCCGCGTTGGCTTCCGCGCTCGGGGCGGACTTCGCCGAGGAGTCGCAACGCTATCGGCACCGGAAGGTGCTCGGCGAACTGCTCGCGGGCTGGTTCGAGACCCATACCCTCGCGGAGGCGGAGACGGTGCTGCGTGCGACGCGGGTGCTGTGGTCGACGTACCGGAGCTTCACCGACCTCGCTGCCGACGGGGCGCGTCTGCTGCGTGAGAATCCGCTGATGGCGGAGGTCCGGCAGCCCGGGGTCGGAAGGTACTGGGCGCCCGGATCGCCCGTGGTGATGGACGGGGAGCAGTCGCCGCCCGCGGCGTCGCCGCTGGTGGGCCAGCACACCGACGAGGTCCTGGGAACCGAACTCGGACTGTGCGCGACCGACCTCGCGATGCTCGGCGAGACGGGCGTCATCGGGTCGCATGACGAGGAGCGGGACGCGGCATGACCGCGCGGCTGATCGCACGGGACGAGAACCCCCGACCGAACGAGGGAAGTTGATCACTCATGGCGCTCCTTTCCGGCAAGACCGCGGTCATCACCGGCGGTGCTCAGGGCATCGGTCTCGCGATCGCCGAGCTGTTCGTCGAGGAGGGTGCGAGGGTCGTCCTCGGTGACCTGAACCCAGATGCCGCTGAGGCGGCGGCCAAGGACCTCGGCGGTCCCGCGGTCGCCCGAGCGGTGCGGTGCGACGTCACCAGCCCCTCCGAGGTGGACACACTGACCCGGGCGGCGCTGGAGGCCTTCGGCTCGCTGGACATCATGGTCAACAACGCCGGGATCACCCGCGACGCGACGATGCGGACCATGGCCGAGGAACAGTTCGACCAGGTGATCGACGTGCACCTCAAAGGCACGTGGAACGGCACGCGCAAGGCGGCCGCGATCATGCGCGAGCAGAAGAGCGGCGCGATCGTGAACCTTTCGTCGCTCTCGGGCAAGGTCGGCATGGTCGGCCAGACCAACTACTCCGCCGCCAAGGCCGGCATCGTCGGCCTCTCCAAGGCCGCCGCCAAGGAGCTCGCGCACCACGGCGTGCGGGTCAACGCCATCCAGCCGGGCCTGATCCGCAGCGCGATGACCGAGGCGATGCCGCGGAAGGCGTGGGATCAGAAGATGGCCGAGATCCCCATGCAGCGCGCCGGCGAGGTGCACGAGGTGGCCTCCGTCGCGCTGTTCCTGGCCTCCGACATGTCGTCCTACATGACCGGCACGGTGTTGGAAGTGACCGGCGGAAGGTTCATGTAGATCGATGAACTGGGAACCGCACACCGGACGGTCGAACTCGATACCCGCCAGGAAGGCATCGGTCATGCGTGAAGCGGTCATCTGTGAGCCCGTACGTACTCCGATAGGCCGCTACGGCGGGATGTTCAAGAGCCTGACGGCAGCCGACCTCGGCGTGACCGCTCTCAAGGGGCTGATCGATCGCACCGGCATCGCGCCCGAGGCGATCGAAGACGTCGTCCTCGGCCACTGCAACGCGAACAGCGAGGCGCCGGCGATCGGACGGGTCATCGCGCTCGACGCCGGCCTTCCCGTCACCGTCCCCGGCCTGCACATCGACCGCCGGTGCGGCTCCGGTCTCCAGGCCGTCATCCAGGCCGCCATGCAGGTGCAGACCGGGATCCATGAGGTCGTCGTCGCAGGCGGCACCGAGAGCATGAGCAACGCCGCGTTCTACTCGGTCGACATGCGGTGGGGCGCGAAGAACGGCATCGCGATGCACGACGGCCTCGTACGCGCCCGGGCAACGGCCGGCGGGAGGAACCATCCCGTCCCCGGCGGCATGCTCGAGACAGCCGAGAACCTCCGCCGTGAGTACGTGATCCCACGCGAGGAACAGGACGAACTGGCTCTCGCGTCCCACCAGCGGGCGGTCATGGCGCAGGTCGACGGGATCCTGGCCGAAGAGATCATTCCGACCACGGTCAGGACCAGAAGAGGCGACGTCGTGATCGACACCGATGAGCATCCGCGCGCTGATACCTCGCTGGAGTCGTTGAGCGGACTCAAGCCGCTCCTGCTCGACTCCGACCCGGACGCCACGGTCACGGCGGGTAACGCCAGCGGCCAGAATGACGCGGCCGCCATGTGCATCGTCACCACACCCGAGCGCGCCGGGCAGCTCGGGCTGCGACCACTGGTTCGCCTCGTCTCGTGGGGCGTGGCGGGAGTCGCTCCGAAGACCATGGGTATCGGCCCGGTCCCCGCCACCGCAGCCGCCCTGCACCGCGCCGGCCTCTGCCTGAACGACATGGACCTCATCGAGCTGAACGAGGCGTTCGCGGCTCAGGCGCTCGCGGTCATGCGGGAATGGAAGTTCGGTGACGACGACCTGGAGCGCACGAACGTCCATGGCTCCGGTATCTCACTGGGGCATCCGGTCGGGGCGACCGGTGTGCGGATGCTCGCGACGTTGTCCCGGGAGCTGCATCGCCGGGACGCCCGGTACGGACTGGAGACCATGTGCATCGGCGGCGGCCAGGGGCTGGCCGCGGTCTTCGAGCGGGTGACGGCATGACCGGGCCGGTCGCATCCCCGGAGGAGGTCTGAGATGGAGCACACCCCGCCGAGTCTTGCCCGCGCGCGTGCTGTCGTCGAGGTGCTGGAGGCCGCGGTCGACAAGGCGGCCGCCCACCTCGCGTCGCAGCAGCCGGAAGAGAACCAGACCGTGGCGTACGATCTGGCGGCGATCTCGTCGGCTGTCGCGGCGGCCGCGGAACTCCTCGACTACGGCGCCGGGGGCCGGACCGAAGCGGATCTGGCGTTGCTCTACGCTGCCGACGTCGCCGCGGACCTGGCCGGCCGCATGGCCGGCCGGGAATCCCTGTGGGGCCTGGACAGGTCGGCCATGGACGGCATCGCCGTCCATGTCGCCACGGGGCGTGACCCGGCCTTCCTGGAGCGCGTGGCCGAGCGGGTGGTGGCCACCCGGGAGGCGGGGCCGCGCCACCTTTCCGAAGAGCTTCAGCTGGTCCGCTCCACTTTCCGCGGGTTCGCCGAGGACCGCATCCTTCCGGTGGCGGACCGGATCCACCGTGATGACGAGGACATCCCCGCCGACATCATCGACGGACTCGCGGGCATGGGGTGCTTCGGGCTGTCGATCCCCGCTGAATACGGCGGCTGTGCGGAAGGCGGAGCCGATGAGCTGCTGAGCATGGTGGTGGTGACCGAGGAGCTCTCCCGGGCCTCCCTCGGCGCTGCCGGTTCGCTCATCACGCGTCCCGAGATCCTCGGCACCGCGATCGCCCGCGGCGGTACCGAGGAGCAGAAGCGGCGCTGGCTGCCGGCGATCGCCGCGGGGGAGAAGCTGTGCGGGGTCGCGGTGACCGAGCCGGATCACGGGTCGGACGTGGCTCGGGTCACCACCAGCGCGATCCGGGACGGCGACGACTGGGTCCTGAACGGCGTCAAGACCTGGTGCACCTTCGCCGGTCGTGCGCATCACCTCCTCGTCCTGGCCCGCACGGACCCGGACCGCACCGCCGGCCACCGCGGGCTGGCGCTCTTCGTCGTCGACAAACCGTCCTTCCACGGTCATGAATGGCGTGTCACCCAGGACGGAGGCGGATCCATCGAAGGACGGGCGATCCGTACCCTCGGCTACCGGGGCATGCATTCCTTCGAGGTCGGCTTCAACCGCTGGCGCGTCCCCGCCGGCGACCTGATCGGGATGGACGACGGTCTTGGGCGGGGGTTCTACCTTCAGATGCAGGCATTCGCCAACGCGCGGCTACAGACCGCCGCCCGTGCCGTCGGGGTCATGCAGTCAGCGCTCGAACTCGCCGTGAACTACACGCGGCAGCGGCCGCTCTTCGGCCGGTCGCTTGCGGACTACCAGCTGACCCGCGCCAAGATCGCCAGGATGGCCGCGTTGATCGCCGCGTGCCGGACCTTCGCCTTCGCGGCGGCACGGGCGGTGACGGCCGGCGGCGGTCAACTCGAAGCAGCGCAGGTGAAGCAGCTTGCCTGCCGGGCCGCCGAATGGGTCACCCGGGAAGCGCAGCAGCTGCACGGCGGCTATGGGTACGCGGAGGAATACAGCATCTCGCGGTTGTTCGTCGATGCCCGGGTGCTGTCCATCTTCGAAGGCGCCGATGAGGTTCTGGCCCTGCGCGTCATCACCCGCCAACTGACGAAGTCCTGACCTCGCTGCGCATTCGCGCCCGGACTCACGTCACTTCTGCGGGGCCGAGTTCAGCGATCTGTTTTTGACAGTGTGAGTCGAAAGGACAATGAGGTGACTTCGACAAGCCTGAAAGCCTCCCGTAGGCCCTCGGTGGGGGAGCGGAACGAGTCACGGGCGCAGGCGTGGAGCCTGACCGTCATTGTGGTCGTCCTGTACATCGTCAACTGGAGCGACAAGGCGATCCTCGGCTTGGTGGCTCAGCCACTGGCCGAGGAGTTCGGTCTGTCGGCTTCGCAGATCGGGTTGGTGGGCAGTGGTTTCTTCCTGACGTTCACCATCGGCGGCTTCTTCGCCGGTCCGCTCGACAAGTTGATGAGCGTGCGCTGGTCCCTGGTCCTGCTTTCCCTGGTGTGGGCGGCGACCATGCTGCCGATCATCGCGGTGGCCAGCTTCGCGGTCCTTCTGGTGAGCAGGCTCGCGCTGGGCTTCGCCGAAGGGCCGACCTCGGCGTTGGCGTACACCGCCGTCTACTCGTGGCACCCGCCGGAGAAGCGTGGCCTTCCCGGTGCCTGGATCACCGCCGGTTCGTCCATCGCCAAGATCGCCGTCGCACCGCTGCTCGCGCTCGTCATCGCCGCCTGGGGCTGGCGACCCGCCTTCGTCGTCCTGGCAGTGATCGGCGCGGCCTGGTGCGGAGTGTGGCTCGCCACGTGGAAGGAAGGTCCGTACGCGAAGGGCCCGCAGTCGAGCGCCGCGGGCACGGAAGAGGAGCAACCGAAGGTGCCGTGGGGCAAGATCTTCCGGACCCCGACGTTCCTGGGCGGCGCGGCGGCGATGTTCGCCATGTACGCACTGGTGACGGTGGTCCTCACGTGGTTGCCGTCCTATTTCGAGGTTGGGCTCGGCTACAGCAGGTTGCAGTCGGGCACCATGTTTGCCTTTCCCAGCATCGTCTCCCTGGTCTCATTGGTGGTGTCGTCCTACATCAGCGACAAGCTGCTCGGCCGGGGGATCAGCTCCCGGGCGGCGCGGGGAGTTCTGTCCGGTGCGGGGCTGCTGTTCTGTGGGCTGTCCCTGGTGCTCCTGCCGATGATCGGCGTCCCGGTCCTCGTGGTCGTGGTGGTGTCCCTGGGGTACGGGATCGGTTCCATGATCTTCCCCCTCCTGAATGCGGCCATCTCGGAAATCTGCCCGCCAAAACAGCTGGCCGGCGCGCTCGGCGTGTTCCTCGCGCTGATGTCGCTGGGTGGCCTGGTCGCGCCGTATCTGGTGGGGGTGATAGTGGACGCGGCGAGTTCGCCCGCTGCGGGCTACGCGACCGCGTTCCAGGTGTTCGGCATCGTCGCGGCCGTCGCGGCGGTGATTGCGCTGATCACGGTGAATCCCGAACGCGACGCGCGCCGGCTGCTCGGCCCGACGGTCAAGGCATAGGAATCCCCGAACAGTCGGATAAAGGATCGCTCTTTGTCCGGCCGCTTCCGATCGTGATTCATTCAAGCCGGCCACATTTCGTGAGGCAGGAGACCACACATGCATGATGCCGTCATAGTCGATGCGGTGCGCACGCCGGTGGGCAAGCGCAATGGTGCACTCGCCGGAATTCACCCCGCCGACTTGTCGGCGCACGTCCTTACGTCGCTGGCGGACCGCGCCGGGATCCGTCCGGACGAGGTCGACGACGTGGTGTGGGGGTGTGTGAGCCAGGTCGGAGACCAGGCACTCAATGTCGGCCGGATGGCCGTGCTGGCGGCGGGCTGGCCGGAGAGCGTGCCTGCGACCACGGTGAACCGTGCGTGCGGGTCGAGCCAGCAGTCGGTCCACTTCGCCGCCGCGGCCGTGATCGCGGGACAGTACGACTTCGCGGTCGCGGGCGGTGTGGAGTCCATGAGCAGGGTGCCGATGGGGCGCGCGGGGCAGGACGGCCGCCCCAACCCGTCCACCGTGCTGGAGCGTTACGGCGTCGAGCGGTTCAGCCAGGGCACGGGCGCCGAGATGATCGCCGAGAAATGGCACCTGTCCCGCACTCGGCTCGACGAGTTCTCGTTGCGTTCGCACGAGCTGGCGGCCGCCGCGATCGACACCGGTGTCCTGGATGCCCAACTCGCTCCGGTCGGCGGGCTGAGTGCCGACGAGGGGGTGCGGCGCGGCGGGTCCCTGGAGACCTTGGCCACGCTCAAGACGGTGTTCCGGGAGGACGGTGTCATCCACGCGGGCAACTCGTCCCAGATCTCCGACGGCGCCGGGGCGCTGCTGATCACCTCGAGCGAGCAGGCGAGGAAGCGCGGGCTCGTCCCCATCGCGCGGGTGCACACCGCGGTGCTCGCGGGCGACGACCCCGTCATCATGCTCACCGCGCCGATCAGCGCCACCGCCAAGGCATTGCGCACATCCGGCCTCGGCATCGACGACATCGGTGCGTTCGAGGTGAACGAGGCGTTCGCGCCGGTTCCGCTGGCCTGGCTCGCCGAAACCGGCGCGAAGCCGGAACGGCTCAACCCGCTCGGGGGAGCGATCGCGGTCGGGCATCCGCTGGGCGGCTCGGGGGCGATCCTCATGACTCGGCTGGTGCATCACATGCGGGACAACGGAATCCGCTACGGGCTCCAGACGATGTGCGAGGCGGGCGGGATGGCGAACGCCACCATTCTCGAACTGCTCTGATCGCGGATACGGGAGAGGAGGTACGAGGTGCACGGCACCACCTACACCGAGGAGCACGAGCACTTCCGGGGAGTGGCTCGCGAGTTCCTGACCAAGAAGGTCGTTCCGCGGTTCCCGGAATGGGAAGAGGCCGGGCTGGTCCCGCGCGAGTTCTTCCTCGAGCTGGGCGAGCTGGGGGTGCCCGGCCTGCAGATTCCGGAGGAGTACGGCGGGGGAGGCGCGGAGAGCTTTCTGTTCAACGCGGTCTGGCTCGAGGAGACCGCCCGTGCCCAGGTGCACTTCGGAGGGTTGAGCGTGCACACCAATGTGGTGCTGCCCTACGTCATGTCCTATGCGAACACCGAGCAGAAACGGCGCTGGTTGCCGGGCATGGCCGGCGGAGCGCTCATGAGCGCCATCGCCATGACCGAGCCGGGCACCGGATCCGACCTGGCCGGGATGGCCACCACCGCGCGGCGCCACGGTGACCACTACCTTCTCAACGGCGCCAAGACCTTCATCACCGGTGGCGTCAACGCCGATCTGGTGATCGTGGTCGCCCGCACCGCGCACACCGATGACCGCAGGGACGGACTGTCGCTGCTGGTCGTCGAGCGCGACATGCCGGGGTTCACGCGCGGCCGGACTCTGGACAAGATCGGTCTGAAGGTTCAGGACACCGCGGAGTTGTCCTTCGACGACGTCGAGGTGCCGGTGGCGAACCTGCTCGGTGAGGAAGGCAAGGCGTTCCGCTACCTGGCCGGGAACCTGCCGCAGGAGCGGCTGCACATCGCGGTCACGGCCGTCGCCGCCGCGGAGGCGGCCATCGCGACCACAGTGGACTACGTGAAGGAGCGGCAGGTGTTCGGCAAGCCCGTGGCGGCCTTTCAGAACACCAAGTTCGAACTCGCCGCGTGCGTGGCGGAGACCGACGCGGGCCGGGCGATGCTGGATCGCGCCCTGCTCGCCCACGATGCCGGGGAACTGTCCGGAGTGGACGCGGCCAAGCTCAAGATCTTCTGTACAGAGCTTCAGGGGCGAGTGGTCGACCGCTGCCTACAGCTGTTCGGCGGCTACGGCTACATGCGCGAGTACCCCATCGCGCGGTTGTACGCGGACGCCCGCGTCACCCGGATCTACGGCGGCACCACCGAGGTACTCAAGACCATCATCGCCAAATCCCTCGGCCTGTGAGCAGGCGGGAAAGGTAGCGGATATGCGTTTGGAAGGACTCTCGACCGCGATCACCGGCGGTGGGTCCGGGCTGGGCCTGGCCACCGCGCGGCGCCTGGTCAAGGCCGGCGGACTGGTCACGCTGATCGACCTGCCCGGCTCCGAGGGGGAACTGGCGGCCCGCGAACTCGGCGAAGCGGCGCACTTCGCCCCGGCCGACGTCACCGACCCCGAGCAGTTCGGCGCGGCGCTGGACGCCGCCGACGAGCGGGGCGGGCTCCGCGCACTCGTGCACTGCGCGGGTGCGGGACGCAGGATGAGGCTGCTCGACAAGGAGGGAAATCCCGGATCACTGGAGGACTTCGAGTTCGTCATCCGGCTCAACCTCATCGGCTCCTTCAACGCACTGCGCCTCGGTGCCGCCAGGATCGCCCGGCACGACGAGATCGACGGGGAGCGCGGCGCGATCGTGCTGACCGCCTCGGTCGCCGCGTACGAAGGCCAGATCGGCCAGATCAACTACACCGCGGCCAAGGCCGGCATCGTCGGGATGACCCTCACCGCGGCCCGGGACCTGGCGAGCCGTGCGATCCGCGTGTGCACGGTCGCGCCCGGGATCATGGACACTCCGCTGCTCGGCAGGCTGCGCGAGGACGTCCGGGAGTCGCTGGCGGCGTCGGTGCCGAACCCGCACCGCCTCGGCAGCCCGGACGAATTCGGGCTACTGACCTGCCAGATCCTGGAGAACCCCTACCTCAACGGGGAGACGATCCGCCTGGACGGGGCCATCCGCATGGCGCCGCGGTGACCGGCGGGGGCGCGTAGGGTCTCGTCCCGTGCAGCTGCATCAGGTCGAATACTTCCTCGCCGTGGTCGACCACGGGGGAATCAACGCCGCCGCGACCAGCCTGGAGCTGGCCCAGCCGACCCTGTCGCAGGCGATCCGGGAGCTCGAGCGGCAACTCGGGGTGGAGTTGTTCCACCGGATCGGGCGGGGGATGGTGCTCACCTCGGCGGGGCATGCGTTCGCCGGTCCGGCCCGGCGACTCGTGCGGGACGTCGTCGCCGCGGAGGGCGCGTTGCCCGACGCCGTCGGGCACCTGCGCGGACGGCTGGACATCCAGGCCCAGCCCTCGCTGGCGGCCGATCCCGTGGCGCGCTTGGTCGGAGCGTTTCGTCGGCTCCATCCCAACGTGTTCATCCGGATCGGCGACCTGCGGGACGAGGAGACCGCCACGACGCTGATCCGGGACGGACACTGCGAGTTGCTGTTCTGCCACCTGCCGATCCCGGGCCTGGACGGGCTCGACGTGATCGAGCTCGGTGTGCAGGAGTACGCGATGGTGTTTCCGCCCGGCACCGAGCTGCCCCCGGAAGATCCGCTGCCACTGTCGGCGTTGCCGGACATCCCCCAGGTGGTGGTTCCGCGCGGCGGGTCGTACCTCGGCCAGTTCGAGCGAGCCCTCGCGGAGTCGGGACGGGCGCGGCGTCCCGCCGTGGTGGTGCAGCATCGCGAGGCCAGGTTGCCGTGCGTCCTCGCCGGCGTGGGATGCACCTTCATGGAGCGTTCGGCGGCGGAGGCAGCCGCGGCCCGCGGCGTCGTGGTCCGGATGACCGACGTGACGATAAGCCCGTTGTACGGCTTGGTGTACGACGCGTCCGCGTTGTCGCCCGCGGGGCGGGCGTTCGTCGAGCTGGCTCGGCCGTGACGCCGTACCCTCCCCGGCGCTCCCTTGACCAGCGAACATAGGTTGCGCCTATCCCTCCTTGTGACTCCCGGTCTTTGTGCTCGTCCGAAGCTCGGTGGTGCACTCGATCTCGACGCCCGACGAGGAGGTAGGTACTGGTGGAGGTGACCGGAGCCCGGCAGGAACGGGCTTGGCAGCAGGGTGTCCTGCCGCCCGTCGAGGAGGTACGGCCGGGCCTGTGGTCCATCCCGGTGCCCTTTCCGCGCAACCCGCTGCGGTACGTGCTGGTGTACGCCTTCGCGCTCGAGGACGGGGTCGCGATCGTCGACGCGGGATGGGACTGCGACGAGGCGTGGGAGGGGCTCAAGTCCGGGCTCGCGACGGCCGGTTACCAGATCTCCGACGTACGGACGGTGCTGGTCACTCACCTGCACCCGGACCACTTCGGCCTCGTCGGCAGGGTCCGGGCCCGTTCCGGCGCACGAATCGCCATGCACCCCGCCGATGCCCGCCTGCTCCGGCACCGCGGTCGCCTCGACGAAGAGGACTACGCGCACGTCTCGCGAGAGCAGTTGCGCCGGGCCGGTTGCCCCCGGGACCTCTACACCGGGCAGCACGCGATGCCGTTGGTCCGCTTCGAGGCGTGCGATGGAGCTGACGACGCGCTGCACGATGGCGACCGCGTCGATCTGCCGGGGTGGAACCTGCGCGCGGTGTGGACGCCGGGACATACCCCCGGCCACCTGTGCTTCGTGGAGCGTGACCTGGGCCTCCTGCTCAGCGGCGACCACGTGCTGCCGCGCATCACCCCGACGATCCTGCTCTCGCCCGGTCACGAGCGGGACCCGCTGGGCAGTTACGCGGCGTCCCTGCGCAAGATCGCCGATCTCGACGTCGACGAGGTCCTGCCCGCCCACGAGTGGCGGTTCCGCGGGCTGCGCGACCGGGTGCACACGATGCTGCGGCATCACGACGACCGGCTGGCAGAGATCGAGCACGCGGTCCGGAGTGCCCCCGGGATCACGGCTTGGCAGGCGACCGAGCGGCTGACGTGGTCCCGGCCCTTCCAGCAGATGGCGCAGCCGTCGCAGCGGCTGGCGCTGCGCGAGATCCTTGCCCATCTGGTCGTCCTCTCCGAGCTGGGGCGGGTGCGGGAAACCGGCGATCCGGTGGCCCATTGGTACCCCTGCCCGGTGTCCGACGGTCCCCTTCTGGTTCCGCAGACGACAGTCAAGGAGTTCCCGAGGTGAGCACAGTCCTGACCGAATGCGCGGACGGTGTCGCGGTCATGACCATCAACCGGCCGACCGCGCGCAACGCGGTCGATCTTCAGGTGGCGAAGGAACTCGCCGCCGCGGTGGACGATTTCGAATCCCGCCCCGACCTCGTCGTGGGTATCCTCACCGGCGCGGGCGGAACGTTCTGCGCGGGCATGGACCTCAAGGCTTTCTCGCGCGGCGAGCGCCCGTCCCTGCCGGGGCGGGGCTTCGCCGGCATGACCGAGCGGCCGCCGGGCAAGCCGCTGATCGCCGCGGTCGAAGGCTGGGCCCTGGCCGGCGGGTGTGAACTCGCCCTCGCGGCCGACCTGGTCGTCGCCGCCACGGACGCGAAGTTCGGTCTGCCGGAAGTCCAGCGGGGCCTGGTCGCGGCGGGCGGCGGGCTGTTGCGGTTGCCGAAGGCGCTGCCGTACCAGCTGGCCATGGAGGTCGTGCTTACCGGCGACCCGCTCACCGCGGAAGTCGCCCACGCGCATGGGCTGGTGAATGTCCTCACGGAGCCGGGCGACGCACTGGCGGGAGCCAGGAGACTGGCCGCCCGGATCGCGGCGAACGGCCCGCTGGCGGTCCGTATGGCGAAGCAGATCGTGACGGCGGCGGTGAGCTACGGCGGCGCCGATGCGTTCGCGGCGCAGCGGGAAGCCGTGGAACTGGTCATGGCCTCCGCCGACGCGAAGGAAGGGGCCCGAGCCTTCACGGAAAAGCGGGCGCCGGTCTGGAAGGGGCAGTGACGACGGTGTATCCCCAAGCCTTCACGGGAATGACGATCAGCGACCAGCTGGCTCGGCACGCGCGGATGACTCCGGCAGCGGCGGCGTTCACGTTCGCCGGGACCCATCGCTCCTACGGGCAGCTCGACGACCGCGTCAGCAGGCTCGCGAACGCGATGGCCGAGCGTGGCGTCGGGACGGGCGACCGGGTCGCGGTGCTGGCCCACAACGGCCTGGAGATCGTGGAGACGTACCTGGCGTGCGCCAGGGCGGGCGCGATCTGCGTGCCGCTGAACTTCCGGCTGGTCGCCGACGAGATCGCCTACCAGCTCAACGACAGCGGCGCGGTCCTCACGGTCGTGGACGCTCCGCTGGCACGCACCTTCGCCGACGCCCGGACGCGGGCCGGGTCACCGACCGCCCGTCTCGTCGTCGGCCGAACAGACGATGCCTTTGTGGGCGTGGAGTCCTACGAGGACGCGTTGCGAACGGCGTCGCCGGACCACGTCCCGTCGGCGGCGGATCTGCACGCGCCTGCGTTCATCATGTACACCTCCGGCACCACGGGCAGACCCAAGGGAGCGGTGCTCACGCACTACAACGTGCTGACCCAGACGGTCAGCAAGGCACTGCACGTCGGGATGCGCCAGGATTGCCGGACCTGGCTGATTCCCACGCCGATGTTCCATATCGCGGGCCTGGCGTCCATGGCCACCAGCCTTTTCGTCGGCGGGCGCACGGTGCTCGGCCGGTCCGTCGCCTTCGACGCGGCGGCAACGGTGGACCTGCTCGAGCGGGAGCGCGTCAACTGCTGTTTCTTCGTCCCCGCCCAGTGGCAGGCGATCTGCGACCTGCCGGACATCGGCGAGCGGGACCTGTCGGCACTGCGGCTTGTCTCGTGGGGCGCCGCGCCCGCGTCCACGACATTGCTCCGAAGAATGGTGGAGCTGTTCGGCCACGCCGACATCACCACGACGTTCGGGCAGACCGAAACCTGCGGTGTGACGACGATCCTCCAGAGCGAGGCGGCGCTCCGCAAGATCGGTTCGGTAGGCACTCCGATGCTCAACATGGAAGTCCGCGTCGTCGACGAGAAGGGTGCCGACGTCCCGCCGGGCGAGGTGGGCGAGATCGTCTACCGCGGCCCCTCGGTGATGACGGAGTACTGGAACAAGCCCGCCGAGACCGCGGCGACGTTCGCCGGCGGCTGGTTCCACTCCGGCGACCTCGTCCGGCAGGACGAGGACGGCTATCTCTACGTCGTCGACCGACTCAAGGACATGATCATCTCCGGCGGCGAGAACGTCTACTGCGTCGAGGTGGAGGACGTGGTCGCGGCCCATCCGCAGGTTGCCGAAGTCGCCGTCGTGGGTGTACCGGACGAGAAATGGGGCGAGACACCGCTGGCGGTCGTGGTACCCGCCGACCCTGCGGAGCCGCCCACCAACGAGGACATCACACGCTGGTGCCGGGAACGGCTCGCCGCATACAAGTGCCCCCGCCGGGTATCCATCGTGGACATATTGCCGCGCAACCCGAGCGGGAAGGTGCGCAAGAACGAGCTCCGGGGCCGTGCGCGATCGCTGAGCGCAGGAGGCCACCTTGCCTGACCCGGAACCCCAGGGCGGGCCGCTGCGCGGTCTACGGGTGATCGAGCTCGCCGGTATCGGCCCCGGCCCGCACGCCGCGATGCAACTCGCCGACCTCGGTGCCGAGGTGGTCCGCGTCGAGCGTCCCGGCCCACGCGCGGACGGTGACGCGACCTTGCGTGGCCGTCGCCGCGTCCGGATCGACCTGCGCGCACCGGGCGGTGCGGACTTGGCGCTGGATCTCATCGAGCACGCCGACGTGCTCATCGAGGGTTTCCGGCCCGGCGTCACCGAGCGGCTCGGGCTCGGCCCGGATGCCTGCCTGCGGCGGAATCCACGGCTGATCTACGCGCGCGTCACCGGCTGGGGCCAGAACGGCCCGCTGGCGCCGCGCGCCGGACACGACATCAACTACATCTCGATGACCGGTGCGCTGCACGCCATCGGCAGGGCGGGGGAGCGGCCGGTGCCGCCCTTGAACCTGGTCGGCGACTTCGGTGGCGGCTCGATGCTGCTGGTGGTCGGTGTGCTCGCCGCACTGTGCGAACGGTCCCACTCGGGTGCGGGGCAGGTCGTCGACGCAGCGATGGTGGACGGGGCGGGCCTGCTGAGCCAGATGATCTGGTCGATGCGTGGCCAGGGCAGGTGGTCGGACGAGCGCGGTACCAATGTGCTCGACGGTGGGGCACCGTTCTACGACACGTACGTCTGCGCCGACGGTCGCCATGTGGCGGTCGGCGCGATCGAGCCCCAGTTCTACGCGCAGTTGCTGACCGGGCTGGGCTTGCGCCCCGAGGACCTGCCTGCCCAGCGCGATCGCAGCGGCTGGCCGGAGCTGCGCGAGACGTTCGCCGCCGCCTTCGCGACCCGGACCCGGGACGAGTGGGCCGCGGTGTTCGCCGGGACCGACGCGTGCGTGAGCCCGGTACTGACCTTCGCCGAGGCCATGGCGCACCCGCACGCCGCAGGACGAGAGGCGTTCGTCGAGATCGATGGGGTCGTACAGCCTGCGCCGGCGCCCCGGTTCTCCCGCAGCAGGCCCGGCCTGCCGGCCTCGGCTGTCATCGCTCCCGACCCGCGGACCATCGTCGCCGAGTGGTCGTCGGCCCGCGCCGGAGTGTGAGGGGACGTCTGGAAACCATGACGCGGCCGGCGCTGAGCGAGCGTGCTGCGACCGGCTCCGGAAACCCGCGGCGAGATCCTGCCGCGGCGAGCCCCGCGGCCCGAGCGGTCCGTCAGCGTACCGCTCGGGGCCGGACCACCACCGCATCGACGCGGCCATCAGCCGTGGAAGCATCACGCAACCCGTGAGCCCGGTTACCCACTGGAGAACCGGAGATCGCAAGGCTCGGACACCCGCCGCAAGCGAAGGAACCAGCATGCTCCCGCTCCGTACACCCAAGCTGCGACGTGCAGCCGCAGCTCTGGCCTTCATCCTCACGGCGTCCGGGCTCATCGGCTCCGCCACCGCGGCGTCCGCGCCCGCCGGCCGGCTCTCCACCCGTCCGTGGTTCACCTCCTGGGCGCAGTCCCAGCAGAACCTCGCCCCGACACCCCTGCGCGACCAGACCGTCCGCATGATCACCCACCTCAGCCAGGGCGGCCACGCGCTGCGGATCCGGATCCAGAACACCTTCGGTACAACCCCGCTCACCCTCGACGCCGCCACAGTGGGCCTCAGCAGGCGGAACGCGGAGATCGGCGGCGCCGTCCGCGCCGTCACCTTCAGCGGCCGCCACCTGGTGGTCGTCCCGCCCGGCGGTGAGGTGTGGAGCGACCCCGCCGCGCTGGTGACCCGCCCCCAGGACGACGTCGCGGTCTCCCTGTCCGTCTCCGGCACGGTCACCCCCGGCCGGCACACAAACGCCTTCCGTACCAACTACCTCACCCCGGCCGGCGCGGGTGACCATACGTCCGACGTGAGCGGCGCCGCCTACACGGAGAGGGTCGACTCCACCTACCTGGTCAGCGCCGTCGACGTACGCAACCCCACACTGAAGGGCACGACCGTCGCCTTCGGCAGTTCGGTCGTCGACGGGAACGGCAGCACCAACTGCGGGCCTGGCTGCACCGAGACGGGAACCAACCGCCGATGGCCGGACGACCTGGCCCGGCGCATCACCACCGAGCTCCCGCGCAATCGGCAGCTCGCGGTCGCGAACGCGGGCATCGCCGGCACTGCGAGCGCCGCCGTCTGCCCCGGCACGCCCGCCGCCGCCATCGGCCTGGACGCGGCGGCCCGCCTGGACCGCGACGTGCTCGCCCTGCACGGCGTCACCGGCGTCCTCTACTACTACGGCACCAACGACCTTGCCTACGGCTGCGACGCTGCCCAGATTCTGCGCAGCTACCACGAGGTCTTCCAACGCTTGCACGCCGCCGGGATCAAGGTCTACGTCACGCCCATCACCTCGCGCCCCGGATACACGGACCAGAACAACCTCGACCGCTACACCGTCGGCACCTACGTCAGGAAGTGGAACAACTGTGCCGGAACGTGTGACGGCGTGACCGACTTCGATCAGGTGCTCAAGGACCCACTCAAGCCCAACAACATCAACCGGGCCTACGACACCGGCGACGGGATCCACGCCAACATCGCGGGCCAGCAGGCACTCGCCGACTTCGTCTCGCTGCCGATGCTCAGCTCCTCGGCCGCGCGCTGAGTGAGGCGATGTAAGCGTGCCGCCCGCCAAGGGTCAACACGTGATCCGGCGACCCGTCACCCCCGAACCGCCGCTACCAGGTGTGACGTATGGGTATATGTTAGAAACACCCTGTGAAGGTGCGTTCTGCCCTGGGCTTGCGCAGCGTCGCCGGGCAGGTGTGCGCCCTGATGCTGGTGATCGTGACGTTGCTGGTGCTCGCCACAGGGACCACGCTGGTCCTTCAGGCCCGCAGCGGCCATGAGACGCAGGCCCGGGGGCGCGCCCTCGCCATCGCGGACACCTTCGCGGCCGCCCCCGGCGTCCGGCGGGCGCTGGAGTCCCGCGATCCCTCCGCGACCCTCCAGCCCTACGCGACGAGGCTCCGGCGCGAGTCCGGTGTCGGCTACATCGTGGTGACCAGCCCCCGGGGCCTCCGGTACGCCCACCCCGACCCGAAGCTGATCGGCACCCGTGCCGCCCTTCCCCTCCATCCGGCCACGGCCGGTCGGTCCTTCACGGACGAGATCCCGGCCGCCGCCCTCCCCGGCCCCTCGATCCGCGCGGCGGTCCCCGTCGCCGGGGACCGGGGCCGGGTCGTCGGCATCGTCAACGTCGGGGTCGCCCTCCCCGAGGTGTCCGCTTCGGTGAGCCGTCAACTGCCCGTGCTCTACGGATCCACGGCGCTCGCCCTCGTCCTCGGCGCCGCGGGCGCGGCGCTGGTCGGCCGACGGCTGCGGCGCCTGACCCACCGGCTGGACCCCGCCGAGCTCACCAGGATGTACGAACACCACGACGCCGTGCTGCGCGCCGTACGGGAAGGCGTGCTCATCCTCGACGGCCAGGGGCGGCTGGTGCTCGCCAACGACGAGGCCCGGCGGCTGCTCGGACTGCCGCCGGAGGTGCGCGGCGGGCGGCTCACCGAGGCCGGGCTGGCCCCGGAGACCGCGGGACTGCTCGCCTCGGGCCGCGCCGTCACCGACGAGGTGATCCAGGTCGGGGACCGGCTGCTGGCGGTCAATCAGCGCCCCGCCTCGCGCCGCGGACAGCTCTGGGGCAGCGTCGCCACCCTGCGCGACACCACCGAACTCCAGGCGTTGACCGACAAGGCCGACGCGGCATGGGTGCGGCTGGAACTGCTGTACGACGCGAGCGTCCGCGTGGGCACCAGTCTCGACATGACGCGCACCGCCGAGGAACTGGGCGACGTCGCGGTCCCGCGCTTCGCCGACTTCGCCACCGTCGACCTGCTGGAGTCCGTGCTGCGCGGCGAGGAGCCGGTCGACGCGCGGTCCCGCATGCGTCGCGTCGCGGTCAGCGCCGTACGGGAGGAGCGGCCCCAGCCGCCCTCCGGCCACACCCTGCTGGCCGTCCCGCTCAGCGCCCGGGGCGTGCTGCTGGGGCAGGTCGAGTTCCGGCGCCTGGAGGGGGCCGCGCCCTTCGACGACGAGGACCGGTCCTTCGCCGACGAACTCGTCGGCCAGGCGGCCGTCGCCATCGACAACGCCCGGCGGTACGCGCGCGAACACGCCACCGCGCTGGCCCTCCAGCAGAGCCTGCTGCCCCGAGGGCGGCCCGAACAGCGCGCCGTCGAGGCCGCCTACCGCTATCTGCCCGCCCACGCCGGTGTGGGCGGCGACTGGTTCGACATCATCCCGCTGTCCGGCGCGCGGGTCGCCCTCGTCGTCGGCGACGTCGTCGGCCACGGGCTGCACGCCGCCGCCACCATGGGCCGGTTGCGCACCGCGGTCCACAACTTCTCCGTCGTCGACCTGCCGCCCGATGAACTCCTCACCCAGCTCGACGACGTGGTGGCCCAGCTCGACCAGGAGGAGGCCGCCAGGAACGGCGGTATCGGCGCGGTCGGGGCCAGCTGTCTGTACGCCGTCTACGACCCCGTCGCGCAGCGCTGCACCCTGGCGCGGGCCGGTCATCCGCCGCCCGCCGTGGTCGACCCGGGCGGCACCGTGACCATCCCGGACCTGCCCGCCGGGCCGCCGCTGGGGCTCGGCGGACGGCTCTTCGAGGTGTCCGCGATCCCGCTGCCCGCGGGCAGCCGGCTGGTCCTCTACACCAACGGACTCGTCCAGGACCGCGAACGGGACATCGACACCGGACTCGACCTGCTGCGCCGGGCCCTCGCCCCCGCCGACCCCGACCCCGGGCGCACCTGCGACGCCGTGATGGGTGCCCTGCTGCCGCCGCGCCCCACCGACGACGTGGTCCTGCTCGTCGCCCGCACCACCGCCCTGGACGAGCGGCACGTCGCCTCCTGGGACCTGCCCCCGGACCCCGCCGTGGTCGCAGGAATGCGGGCCGCCGTCGCCCGCACCCTGGCCGACTGGAACCTGGACGAGGCGGTCTTCACCACCGAACTGGTGGTCAGCGAACTCCTCGGCAACGCCATCCGGCACGCCGACGGCCCGATCCGCCTGCGGCTGCTGCGCAACCGCACCCTGATCTGCGAGGTCGCCGACGGCAGCAGCACCTCCCCGCATCTGCGCCGCGCCGCCATCACCGACGAGGGCGGCCGGGGTCTGTTCCTGGTCGCCCAGATGGTCCAGCGCTGGGGCACCCGCTACACCAGCGAAGGAAAGATCATCTGGGCGGAGCAGGACCTGCCGCACGACCTGCCGGAGGATGTGCCGTCGGGGCTCAACTGACGATGGCGGCCGCCGTGCTCATCAGCTCGGGGAGGGTACCGGTGAAGTCGGGCAGCAGCCGCAGCGCCAGCGCCCACGCCTCCGGATCCTCGCCCAGATGGGCGGTGGCCAGCTCCAGGGCCGCGCGGCCGACCGCGAGCGCCGCCGCGTCCGGCGGGCCCTGCCGCGTGCGGTCGTGGTGGTACATCAGGTAGGCGGCCGCGTGCCCGGCCGGCCTCGCCTCGTACAGGACGTCCAGCGGGGTCAGCATGCCGAGGCGAGCCGCCCTGTCCAGCCACTCGTTCCGGCGGTGGCGCCGCGGCAGCGGATAGTGGCGAACCAGGTCCAGAGGGCTCGGCCGGGGCCCGGTGGACTTGTGCGTATACATGTCGTGATCGAGCCGCAGCGACGCCACACCGCAGTCGGCGCGCAACTCCTCCGGGCAGCCGTCCTCATGGGCGAGCACCACCAGCAGGGCATCGGGGAGCGGATCGCGCTCATGCTCCCGGACCAGCTCCGCCCAGGGCAGCCCCGGCCCGATCTCCTCGGCCATCCGCTCCAGCGCCGGTGTGGCGAGGTCGACGGTGCCGCATTGGGAGCGCAGGAACTCCACCTGAGCCGCCGGCCCACGGGAGCGCGCCAGCTCCGCGCGCAGCACCGACAGACCGTCAGCCACCTCCAGCGCGCCCCGGACGATCTCATGGGTGGCCTTCGGCAGCGGATGCTTGCGGCTGCGGCGCTCGGGAAACTCGGTCTCCTCCAGCAGCCCCCGCACCTCCTCGGCACCGTGCCGCTCCCACACCTTGACCAGCAGATGCAACTGCCCGGCGAGCGTATGCAGCTTGATCTTGCCGAGCAGGATGCGGGCCAGCCGCGGATCGCCCGATTCGCAGATCGGCAGCAGCCAGTGCCGCCGCCCGCTGACTCGTATCTCCTCGATCAGCTCATCGGTGATCGGCAGCGGCTCCGTTCCCGGTACGGGGCCGAAGCGGCGGCCCGCGAGGACGCCCCGGCGCTGCTCGTCGGTGAGCGCCGTATACACGTACAGCGAGGTGTTGATCTTGGGGTCGTCGTGGAGCAGCAGTTCCTCGATCTTCTCCGCGGGCAGCTCCCAGTCGGAGGCGACGGAGGCCAGCACCGATGTGCCGTGGAGGCTGACGAACAGGTCGCGCAGGGCGGGCGAGGGCTGGTGGAAGACCAGCAGATGCTGGACGCAACGCCGGTCCAGATGGGGCGCCAGCGCCATCCGCACCTCCTCGGTGGCCTGCTGGAACAGCTGGAGGAACACCGCGCGGGCGCCCTCCGGACGCTTCACCGGATACTCGGCTTCCAGCGGCCTCGGCCAGCTCTTGCCACGGTGCTTGGCCTGCTGCTCGACGGCGGCGGCGACCAGCTCCGCACTCGTCCCCGTGAACCGGGGGAGCAGCGAATACAGCGCGCGCCAGGCCGCGAAGTCGTCGCCCAGCGGCTCCAGCAGCCCGGCCATCGCCGGGCCGAGCGGCTCCATGTGGTCCGGAAGTGAGGCCAGGACCCGGGAGGCGGGCCGCACTTCGGCCAGGACGCGGTCCACCGGGTAGGCGCCTTCCCGGATGCCGCGCCGCAGCAGATGCGCCAGGCGGTCGTGGTGGTAGCCGTCCTTCCAGTCGGTCTCGGTGAGCAACCGCCAGGGCAGCGGGGAGGTGTCCGGGAGGTGGGAGGACCGCCGGTACGCGGCCAGCACCAGCTCGTCCGGGCAGTCCGGGCGGGATGCCAGCAGTTTGAGCGGGAGCCACGGGAAGGGCTCGCGCTTGTGCTCGGCCAGCAGCAGTTCCCAGTCCACGGCGCCCAGCGGGAACTTCCCGTACCCTTGGGTGAGTTCACGGAGGCGACGCACCAGCTCCTCGCCGGTCGGCGGCGGTGCGTCCTCCTCGGCTTCCCGGGTCGCCGCCTCGTCTTGGGACGCCTTCTCGCCGCTGGACGCCGTCTCTCCGACGGATGCTGCCTCGTCCTCGGAAGCCGCCTCGGCGGCCACCCGCTCGGCCCTCTCCAGCACGGCAGCCGGGTCCTGGGCCGCTGCCGCCAGGCGCACCACATCCGTCACCGCCGAGTGCAGAAAGGGCACTTCGGCCAGGGCGGCCAGCTCGGCCACTCCGCCGTGCGTGAGCGTCGCGTGGCAGGCCTTCAACTGCTGGGGGATGTCCAGTGTGGTGCCGATCTTCTCGATCACATGCCGCACCACCTCTGGGAACGGCGCCTCCAGCGCCGGGAGCAGGTCGTCCGACGCGGTGGCGGACAACAGGAAGTCCACCAGGCCGCCCGGGGCGCGCCAGCCGGGGTCGGCCGGACGCGCGGCCGCCGCGCCGAGCACCG
>NZ_RIBZ01000882.1:0-39347 GCF_003721215.1 Streptomyces botrytidirepellens | reverse complement strand
GGGGGAGCGGTGGGCATGGGGGGCGGGGCCATCTGGGCCGCCGGGCCGGTGGGCGGGGGCGCTTGGGTGACCGGGGGAGCGGCAGGCGCGGCCGGGGCGGCCGGGGCGGCGGGTTCTTCCACCGTTACGCCGAAGTCCGTCGCGATGCCCGCCAAGCCATTCGCATAGCCCTGCCCCACGGCCCGCACCTTCCAGCCCCCGCCCCGCCGGTACACCTCGACGACCACGAGCGCGGTCTCCGTCCCCAGCTGGGGCGGGGTGAACGTGGCGATCACGGCGCCGTCGTCCGCCCCGCGCACGGTGGCGGTCGGTTCGGTGCCCGCGAAGGTGGCGCCGGGGGCGTCCAGGCTCGCGGTCACCACGATCTTGTCGATGTCGGGGGGAACGGCGGCGGTGTCGACGGTGATCGCGTCACCACCGCCCCCGGCCCCGGCGCGGTGGGTCACGCCGGGGCCGGTGGGCTGGTTGTAGAACACAAAGTCGTCGTCGGAGCGCACCTTGCCGTCGGTGGTGAGCAGCAGGCCCGACACGTCGAGCCGCACGGGCGCGGTGACGTCCACCGCCACGCGCGGGACGGTGAGGGGGAGGTTCGAGCCGGGAGTCATAGCGGTCATGTCCGGGGTAACGAACGTCCCCCTTTTACGGTTCCTTGACCTGCCGGGCTCCCCAGCTCACAAGGTGTTCCCTGGACGACGGCAGGCGGTTCAGCGGTCGGGGGATGCCGCTGGTGCCGCCCGGTCACCCCGGAGGCCCGGGGATTCCCGGGCCTCCGGGTCGTGTGCGTTCCGCGCGCCGAGACGGGGGCAGGTCAGTCGTCGATTGCCTGGTAGAGGGTGGTCCAGAAGTCGTGGATGGCCCGCGACGAATCCGGAGTGGACATCCCGGTCTGGGTGAGCAGGATGCCGACGAGCTGGTTCTCCGGGTCGGCGTATGTAGTGGTACCGGCTCCGCCGTCCCAGCCGAACTGGCCGACGGGCGCGTAGTCACCACGGTAGGTGCGCACCGCCATCCCGAAGCCCCAGCCGCCGTGCTGCCCCGTGCCGTGTGCCAGGTGGACGACGTCGCGGGCCCAGGCTTCTCGGGCGGCCAACTGCCCGGGCGTGAGGCGGTTGGTGGTCATCAGCTCGACAGCGGGCCGGGACAGCACCCGTTGGGTACCGTGCGTCCCGTGGTTGAGCAGCATCCGGAAGTAGGCGTGATAGTCGTCGACGGTCGAGTCGAGTCCGCCGCCGCCCGACTGGAACGCCGGGGGCTTGCTGTGGTGTCCCCCTTCGACCTCGTCCGCCACGATGAACTCCCCGGTCTGCGGATCGGGGGCGTACAGGGGAGGCAACCGGTCGAGCTTGTCGGCGGGCACGTGGAAACCGGTGTCCTTCATGCCCAGCGGCTCGAAGACGCGTTCGCGCAGAAACGTCTCGAACGACTGGCCGGTGACCCTGGCGACGAGCACGCCGAGCACGTCGTCGCTGACGTTGTAAAGCCACCGCTCTCCGGGCTGGTACATCAGCGGGAGCGTGGCCAGGCGGCGCATCCACTCATCCGGTTCCGGTGCCGGCAGCAACCATTCCTGCCCGTATACCCCCTGCTCGAAGAACGCGCCCATCATCGGAGCGTCCTTCGCCGTCATATCCAGTCCGAGCCCGCACGTGGAAGTGAGCAGGTCCCGCACGGTGATCGGACGCCGCGCCGGTACGGTGTCGTCCAGCGGGCCGTCGGCCCGCTTCAGCACCCGCCGGTCGGCGAGCTCGGGCAGCCACCGATCTATCGGGTCGTCCAGCCGGAGTCGGCACTCGTCCAGCAGGACCATCGCCCCCGCCACCGCGACGGGCTTGGTCGTCGAGGCCATCCGGAAGATGGTGTCCCGGCGCATCGGCAAGCCGCCGCCATGGCGCATCGTCCCGATCGCTTCGACGTGTCTCTCCTCGCCGCGGCTGACCAGGGCGACGAGCCCGGGTATCTTCCCGCTCTCGACATGCCGTGCCAGTACGTCGCGCAGTCGGCGCAGCCCTGCCGCGGAGAAGCCGCTGTTGCCTTTTCCCATCATGAATCCCCCTGTTCACCGGCGGCGTGCTCGATGTCGTCGGTCAGCTGCTTCCGCGCACGGGCGGGGACGTAGCCGCCCTCCGTGTAGTTCTTGGCGAACGCCTCGACGAACTCCACAGGGTCTTCCCCGACGACCTCGCGAATCGGCGTTCCGTTCGCCGCGGCCTCTTCGAAGAGGTCGGCGAGGTCCTCGAACATCGACTCAACGCTGTCGCCGTCGGTCGGCACGAAGTGCATCAGGTACCGCTCGATCGCTCCGACCGCGGTGCGGTAGTTCCCGGGAAGCTCCTTGGCGCGCGCCTTGTACGCCCTCCAGCGCTTCTTGGGCCCGATCATCTTCGAGATGAAGCCGCTCTTTTCGGCATCGGACATGGTTACTTGCCCCCTTCGCGGAGCTGCTCCAGACGTTCCGTGAGGAAGCTCCAGGTCCTCCAGAACTCTTCGAGGTATTCCTGTCCCTGGGCGTTGAGGGAGTGCACCTTGCGCGGCGGCCCCTTCTCGGAGGGGACCTTCTCCACGTCGACGAGCCCGCGCTTCTCGATCCTGACGAGCAGCGCGTAGATGGTCCCTTCGGCGATGTCGGAGAACCCCTGCTCCCGCAGCCGCGCCGTGATCTCGTAGCCGTAGGCGGGCCGTCCGGCCAGGGTCGCGAGGATGATGCCCTCCAGCGTGCCCTTGAGCATCTCCGTCTCCAGCTTGGTCATGGAACACCTCCTCCCTGCGCTAGTCAGCGGTGTTGAGTACCGGTACACAGTAACGCTGACTACCAGTACTTAGCAAGACCGAATAGCGGGCCTGTAGGTTTCGCTGCCCGGTGCGGGCCAGTGGCGGGGTTGTGCCCACCCGTTCCGCCCTGCGGAACGATTGCCCACAACCTCCGGTGTCGGTGGGGCCCGTGATGATGGCCCGTATGACGAACGCGCTGCATGCCCTCGCCCGCGCCCACCTCCCCGCCGACCTGGCCCGCCGCTGGACGGCCCTGCTGCGCCCCGCGGCCCACCTGCGGAAGGCGGAGGCGGGCGATCCGGTCGTCGGGCAGCTCGGCGGGCTGCCCCGGCTGCCCGCCGACGTGGCGTGGCCGGTGTGGGAGGGCAAGGGTCCGCTGCGCTTCGTGGCGGCGGTCGACTGCGCCGCGCTGCCCACGGGCGAGTTGGACGTACCGCTGCCGACGGAGGGGCGGTTGGCCTTCTTCTACTACGGCGACGAGGACGACGACGCCCTGGTCGACACCGCCGACCCCGGCACCTGGGCCGGAGCCCGTGTGCTCCATCTGCCGCCCATCTCGGACGGCGAGCCCGAGCGCCCCGCCCCCGCCGGGCTCACTCCGTATCCGACGGTGCCGTTGACCGCGCGCCTCGGCCCGAGCGCCCCCGACACCGAATCGCCCGTGCTCGGCGGCGCCGAGCTTCCGGACGCCTTCGAGAGGGCTCTGTGGGAGTACGAGAGCGGCACCGCGCATCAGATCGGCGGCCATGCGCAGTCGGTCCAGGGCGCCGTGGAGATCGTGGTGGCGCATGGTGCGCTCGGCGGGGGCGTGGCGTGGGAGGACCCCCGGATCAAGGAGGAGGCGCAACGCTGGGTGCCGCTGGCCCAGTTCGACTCCGACGAGGACGCGGACATGATGTGGGGCGACGAGGGTGTCCTGTACTGGCTGATCCGCCCCGAGGACCTCGCCGCGGGCCGTTTCGACCAGGCCATGTTCACCTGGCAGTGCTGCTGACGTACGGCCCGGTCGGTGTCAGGTCGGTGTACCCCGCCCGCAGTTCCTCATCGGCCGACGCGTACGGGGCGCTCGGCGGTGTCGTCCGGCCGTGCGGACCGCTCCGGCCGCGCCGACCGCCCGGGGCGCCGGTTCGCCGCCGCCACCCCGAGCACGCACACGGCCATCCCCACCAGCGCCAGCATCCCCGGCGCCTCGCCGAACATCGCGTACGCCCACACCGAGGTCGTCGGCGGCGTCAGGTAGATCAGCGCGGAGGTACGGGTGACTCCGCTGTGCCGCACGCTCAGCCAGTAGAAGCCGTAGCCGCCCACGGTGGAGAGCGCGACGGTCCACGCCACGGCGAACCAGAACCCGCCGCCGGACGGCGGCGCCGCGTGCCCGCCGACCAGGGCGACCCCGGCGAAGAGCACCGCGCTGGTCAGGCAGTGCAGCGGTATCGCGTCCATCGGCGACAGCGGCGCCCGCGCCCGCCGCTCCAGGAAGCTCGCCGCCAGCAGCGCCGCCATGGCCGCGAAGGGGAGCCCGTACGCCCAGGGCGTCACGGCCGACGTCCCGTACAGGTCGCCCTGTACGACGAGGGCGACACCGCCCAGCCCGATCGCGAGCCCCGCCCACTGCCGGGCGGTCACCGTCTCGCCGAGCAGTCGCCCGGCCAGGGCACCGGCGGCCAGGGGTTGCAGGGCGGCGATCAGTGCGGCGGTCCCGGGCGGTACGCCGAGCCCGACCGCCCACACGATCCCGCCCAGGTACCCGCCCTGCGACAGCGCGCCGATGACGGCCTGCTCCGCCACGGCGCGACCGGAGACTCTGCGTCGCCGGAAGAGCAGCCAGCCGCCGCCCAGCAGAACGGCCGCCGCGATGAAGCGCCACATCAGCAGCGTGTCGGCGGGGGCCTCGCGGGTGCCGAGTTCGGCGCCGATGAAGCCGGAACTCCACATCACGACGAGGCCGACGGACGTGATCGCGGTGATGGGCATGAAGTGCCTCCCCTGACTACTGTGTATACCGGTCTGTTTAGTCGCTCACGTACTAGACTAAACAGATCGGTATACCCGTCAAGTCTCGTCGGGAGGGATCACGGCCCATGGAGACACTCACCCCGGCCGCCCGCCGCGTCCTGGACGCCGCGAGCGACCTGTTCTACGGGCAGGGGATCAACGCGGTCGGCGTGGATCTGATCGCCAAGCACGCCGGAGTCACCAAGAAGACGCTGTACGAGCGCTTCGGCAGCAAGGAAGCGCTGGTCGCCGCGTATCTGCGCGAGCGCGACGAGCGGTGGCGGGTCTGGCTGACCGCCGAAGTCGACAAAGCGCCCCGGCAGGACCCGCCGGACCGCATCCTCGCCACCTTCGACGCCCTCGGCGTCTGGATGCACCGCGAGAACCCGCGCGGCTGCGGCTTCGTCAACGCCGCCGCCGAGCTGCCGGACACCGGCCATCCGGCCCGCCAGGTGATCAGCGACCAGAAGCGCTGGCTGCGGGACTACCTGCGGGGCCTGTCCGAGGACGCGGGTGCCGAGGACCCCGACGCCCTCGCCGACGAACTGCTCCTGCTCCACGAGGGCGCGACCGTCCTGTACGGCCTGTCGGCCCTCCCCGACCCGGTCGCTACGGCGCGCCGACAGGCGCAGCGCGCCCTGAAGCGGTACCTCAAGGAGTGGCTCTGACGGTGATCCGCGCGTAGTCGTACCCGCCAGTCTTGGGCGACGGGTTGTAGATGATCGTGAATGTTCGCCGTACATCGCCGAAGTGGTCGGAGTACGTCACCTTGGACGGGCTGGTGCGCTTCGGCTCGGCGGTGATGTCGTACGTACGAAGGAAGTCCTCGACGCTTGAGTCCTGGCCGTTGCCCACCTTGTACCGGAGCACCGCGGTGCCGTCCTTCTCCACCTTGGCGTACGTCGGTACGTAGTAGCGCCCCGCGGATGGATGCTGATCGTGGTGCATCCCCGCCTTGCGCTCCACTGCCCCCTCCGGACCGTCACCGGCAGGAGTGAGCAGCGCGACGGCCGCCCAAGCGAACGCGCCGAGCGTCCACACCACGCACAAGGCCAGGAACCACACCAGCCACCTGCGCCGGCGCGGCCCCTGCTCGTGGTCCTCGCCCTCCGGCCGGTCGGCGAGCGTTGCCATGACCTTCCCCCCGTGTCGACGCGGGCTCGCTGTGGGGCAGCACGCTTCGACGACTATGCGATCACTCGTGGTTGGACCCTAGCCGCTCGGGGTCACGCCGAGTCCAGGCACCCCCAACCTGCGGAGCCTGCCGGTCCGCCCCGGCATGGCGGGCTGTTACGCGCTGTCCGCCTCCGCCGCCGGGGTCGGGTCGGGAGCGGACGCGGACTCCATCGCCTCCACGAAGTGGCGCACCGTCTCCGCGTCACACTCCCCGCGCACCGTTATGGACCGGCCGTTGGCGCTGATGATGACCGCGGGCGCGGTCGGACGCGCGGCACGCCACGCGGCGTACGACAGCCCGAGGTTCAGCGCGCCGAGCCCCTGACTGACCACCAGATCGATGATCTCCAGCTTCCCGTGCGAGGGGCTCGGGATCATGTTCAGATCGGCATGCGCACGAACGTCCGTGTCCTGCCGCAGCCACCGGTACAGGTCGTGGATCGCGAGATCCCCATCATCCGCCTCCGCGCTGATCTCCACGCGCAGAGCGGCTTGCATCCGCTGTTCCATAGCCGTCCACCCTAGGGCTGGGCGCGCTGTATTTTGTTGCGATCTCCGCCCAAACGGTCTTCCCGGGCCCACCGTTGGGCCGTGGCCCAACCGCCCACCGCTCGGCGAACTGCGACACGAGGAACAGTCCGCGCCCCGTCTCCGCCTCCGGCGCCGCCGTGGTGAGCGCGGGCTGCCGCTCGCCACGGGTGTCCGACACCTCGATACGGATCGGGCCGGAGTCGTCCAGCGGCGCGGTCAGCCGTACGTGGAAGTCCCGCCCGGGGACGCGTCCGTGACGCACCGCATTCGGACACAGCTCGCTGGCGATCAGCGTGGTGATCTCGTTGGGGCTGGAATCGTACGGGTAGCCCCACGCGGCCAGCCGATGCGATACGAGCCGCCGAGCGAGCCGCGCACCGCGAGGCGTCGAGGTGAAGCGCATGGCGAACTCTCCGGGTACGGCGGGGATTTGCCCCTGGGACGTACCCCATGAGGGGGGATTTTCGGTCGTCATGGCAACGAGGGTGGTGGTCGTGTGCCTAGCCTGACCAGTAAGCGCGCCTGTACGGACAGTGTCTGTCGGACACGAGGGCGCGAGGGCAGGGGTGGTGACATGGCAGGTACGGAGAAGGCGTCGGCGTTCCTGAGGGGGTTCGGCAGGCAGCTGAAGGTGCTGAGAGAGACGGCGGGGCTCACTCAGGCGGAACTGGGATTGCGTGTCGGGTACAGCGCGGACCAGATCGCGTCGGTGGAATGCGGGCGCCGCATCCCCAAGCCGGACCTGATCGACAAGGCCGACGAGGTGCTGAGTGCCCGGGGCATCCTCAAGGCGATGAAGGAGCAGTGCGCGCTGGCGCACTATCCGGCGTTCTTCCGCGATGCGGCACAGATCGAAGCGGAAGCGCTTGAGGTCCATGTGTACGACACCCACGTCATCAACGGGCTCTTGCAGACGGACGACTATGCGCACGCGATGTTCACGCTGCGTCGTCCCCGGCTGGGGCAGGAGGTCATCGAACAAGGCGTAATCGCGCGGATCGCCCGCCAGACGGTTTTCAGCGCGAACCCCGCCCCCGTCATGAGCTTCGTCATCGAGGAGTCGGTGCTGCGCAAGCCGTATGGCGGAAAGAAGGTTCAGCGCGGACAGTTGGAACATCTGCTGCTCATCGGGGAGAACCGTAACGTCGAGATCCAGGTCATGCCGACGGCCCGGGAGGACAACGCCGGTATCGACGGCCCGTTCACGCTGATGGTTCCCAAGAAGGGGGAGCAGGTCGCCTACCTGGAAGCCCAGGGGCGTGGCATTTTGATCACCGACCGGGAAGAGGTCCGCGCCATCGCCGTACGGTATGGGGTCATCCGGGCCCAGGCTCTCAATCCACGGGAGTCGCTGGACCTCATCGAGGGGATGCTGGGAGAGCTATGAGCAGGGGCATAAGCGAGTTGATGTGGTTCAAGAGCAGCTACAGCGGGGGCGAGGGCGGCAACTGCGTCGAGGTCGCCATGGACTGGCATAAGAGCAGCTACAGCGGCGGCGAGGGCGGCCAGTGCGTCGAGGTCGCCGCTTGCCTCAACGCCATCCACGTCCGTGACAGCAAGGTCACCGAGGGCCCGATGCTGACGTTCCCGGCCACCGCGTGGGACGCCTTCGTAGGGTTCGCCACGAACGTCTGATTAAACAGTCCAGCCTGTTCAGTCCAGACTGGACAGGCTGGACTGAAGAAAATACCGTGAGGGGATGGCAGAGACCCCTCGCGGCATGTCCGCGTCCTCAGTGCAGGCCGCGCACGAGATCCGCGTCGTCGTGGGCCGCCTGCGGCGGCGGTTCCGGGAGTCGTACGACACGGAAGGGCTCACCCCGACCCAGACGTCCGTGCTCAGCAGGCTCAGAAGGGACGGGCCCTCCTCGGCCAGTGCGCTGGCCGCCGCCGAGCGCGTACGGCCGCAGTCCATGGCGATGACCCTCGGCGCGCTCGATGAGCGGGGTCTTATCGAGCGACGGCCCGATCCGGATGACCGGCGGCGGCAGTTGATCTCGGTGAGCGAGGCGGGCCAGGCGTTCCTGGAGGACAAGCAGCGCGCGGGCGAGGAGTGGCTGTCCCAGGCCCTGGAATCCGGCTTCACCGAGGACGAACGGCAGGCGATTATCAGTTCGCTGGCCCTGCTGGACCGGCTCAGCGACGCATGATCACACGGCTGATACGACGTACCACCAAGCCCCAGGCGCGCGGCGGTTTCGACCGCAGGTTGCTCGCGCCGATGATGCTGGGGTCGATCCTCAACCCGGTCAACTCGTCCATCGTCTCGGTGTCGTTGGTGCCGATCGGCGCGGCTTTCGGCGCTCCGCCGTCGCAGACGGCCTGGCTGGTGTCGGCGCTGTACCTGGCGACCGCGATAGGGCAGCCGGTCGTGGGGCGGCTGATCGACTTCTACGGGCCGCGCCGCCTCTTTCTCCTCGGGTCCGCGCTGACGGGACTGTCGGGACTGATCGGCGTACTGGCCCCGAACCTGGCGACGCTGATCGTCGCGCGGGTGGTGCTCGGGTTCGGGACCTGCGCGGGCTATCCGGCCGCGATGTACCTCATCCGCAGCGAGGCGAGGCGTACGGGCCATGAAAGCCCCGCCGGGGTGCTGACCGCGCTCGCCATCGCCAACCAGACCGTGGCGGTCGTCGGTCCGTCGCTGGGCGGGCTGTTGATCGGGCTGGGTGGCTGGCGTACGACCTTCGCCGTCAACCTTCCGCTTGCCGCCGCCGGTCTGATCCTCGGCTTCCTCCGTCTGCCGAAGACCGACCCGCGCCGGGAGCGCGAAGGGGCGGCCGGGCTGGACCTCCCCGGCATGGCGCTGTTCGCCGGGATGCTCGTATCGCTGCTGCTGTTCCTGATGGAGCCGGGGGCCGACCGCTGGTACCTGCCGGTGCTGATGGTGGTGGCGGCGGCCGGGTTCGCGGTGCGGGAGCTGCGGGTGGCGGAGCCGTTCATCGATCTGCGGGTGCTCGGCGGCAACGTACCGCTGCTGCTCACGTACGCCCGTATGCTCCTCGTCGCCGTCGTGTCGTACGTCCTGCTGTACGGGTACACCCAGTGGCTCCAGGAGGGGCGGGGGCTGTCGGCGACGCAGGCGGGGCTCGCGCAACTGCCGCTGTTCCTGGCCGGGATCGCGGTGTCCACCGCCACCGGTAAGCGGGCCCAGGTGCGCGGCAAGCTGCTGGTCGGCGCGGTCGGGCAGATCGCCGTATGCCTCCTGGCGCTCACGCTCCAGCCGGACAGCCCAGTGTGGCTGCTGATCGTCATCGCGGTCGTCGCCGGTATACCGCAGGGGCTGAATAACCTGGCCTTGCAGAACGCGGTGTACCACCAGGCCGACCCGGAGCGGATGGGCTCCTCGGCCGGTCTGCTGCGGACCTTCCTCTACCTCGGCGCGATGGTTGCCTCAGGCGCCAACGGCGTCTTCTTCGGCGCCCGCGCGGACACCGGCGGGCTGCACGGGCTGGCGTGGTTCATGCTCGCCATCGCCGGTCTGTTTCTGGCGATCACGATCGCGGACCGCTCGCTGAGCCGCGTCGGCTCATCCTCCTCTGCTTCCTGACGTTCCTGATGAAAGACGCGATCACCATGTCGAACACCGCACTGCTCGTGATGGACATCCAGAAGGGCATCGTCGGCCGCATCGCCGCCCCTGACTACCTGCCGCGACTCGCTCAGGCGGTCGAGGCTGCCCGTAACGCCGGAATCCCCGTTCTGCACGTGGTGGTCGGCTTCCGGTCCGGCCACCCCGAGGCGGCGGACGGCAACAAGATGTTCGGCGCACTGCCGGAGGGCGCCTTCACGCCCGAGGACCCTGACGCCGCGATCCACCCGGACATCGCGCCCCGGCTCGATGAGGTCGTGATCACCAAGAAGCGGGTCAGCGCCTTCGCCGGGAGCGACCTGGAGATGGTGCTGAGGGCGGGTGGCTTCACCCATCTCGTCCTGGCGGGCGTCGCGACCAGCGGCGTCGTACTGTCCACCTGCCGCCAGGCCGCCGACCTCGACTACCGGCTCACCGTGCTGGCCGACGGGTGCGCCGACGCGGACGAGGAGGTGCACCGGGTGCTCACCGAGAAGGTGTTCCCGCGCCAGGCCGAGGTGACGAGCGTCGAGGAGTGGACGAAGGCGGTCGGTTGACAGGTTGGGCGGCTACGCTGCTGTGTCGTGCAGGAGACGCGCCTCGACACCGATCGGATCCGGGCGGCTCGCCGGGTCATCGACCCGATTTTTCTCGACACTCCGCTGTACCGCTGCGAGGCGTTGGAGCCCGGCCTCGGGTGTGCGGTGAGCATCAAGCTCGAAACGGCGAACCCGGTCCGCAGCTTCAAGGCGCGCGGCACCGAGGTCGTCGCGAGCGCGCTCGCCGACGGTGGCGGCTCGCGAGCCGTGGTGTGTGCCAGCGCGGGCAATCTCGGTCAAGCCCTGGCCTGGTCCGGTCGCGACCGGGGGCTCGACGTGACCGTCGTGGCATCCCGCTTCGCGACGGTGACCAAGCTTGACCGCATCCGCGCGTTGGGCGCCAGGTTGGAGCTGGTGGACGGCGACCACGAGATGGCGCGCGAGCGGGCGGCGGCCATCGCGCGGTACGACGGCATCCGGCTGGTCGAAGACAGCCTGGACATCGAGACCTGCGAGGGCGCGGCGACCATCGGCCTGGAGCTGGTGGCCACCGCGCCGTCGTTCGACACCGTCCTGATCGCCCTCGGCGGCGGGGCGCTGGCCACCGGCGTGGGCCATGTGGTGAAGGCCCTGGCCCCCGACGTCGAGGTGGTCTGCGTCCAGCCGCTGGGCGCACCGGCGATGACGCGCTCGTGGCGCGGGCGGCGCGTCGTCACCACCGACTCGACCGACACCATCGCCGACGGCGTGGCCGGTCGGCGTCCCATCCCGGCCGTCCTGGACGACCTCCTCGTGGTCGCCGACGACGCTGTTCTGGTCCAGGAGGCGTCGATCATCGCCGGTATGCGGATGCTCCTGGACCACGCCGGTCTCGTCGTCGAACCGTCGGCCGCGCTCGGCATCGCGGCGGTCCTCGAAGACCGTGACCGCTTCGCGGGCCGACCCGTGGCCACCATCGTGTGCGGCAGCAACGTCGACGTGGACGCCTACCGCGGCTGGGTCGGTGCGGTGGGCGCCGCCGGCGCGGTGTCTGCCCGCGGGCTCAGGCGAGGGCGGCGACGAGCAGGGTGAAGGCGGCGATGATGACGGCGACGCGGACGTAGTGGAAGCGGTCCCAGCGGTTCATCTGCTGCTTCCAGTCGGCGGGCCGATTCTCGGGGGTCCATGTCTTGCCCCGGTTGTTGATCGGGACGAGCAGCAGGAGCGACATGATCACGCTGAGGATCAGCAGCGCGCCGGAGGTGACGACGAGGCCGGCGCCGTCGTGGTGCCGTCCGGCGATGGCCCAGACCGCGACGAGGACGAGCGAGCCGATGTACCAGACCGGCATCACGGCGCCGAGCATCCGGCCCCCGTGGGCGCGGCCGAGTTGGTGACTGTCCTCGGGGAGTGCGTCGAGGATCGGGTTGATGACGAAGGCGACGGAGAACTCCACCCCCACCATCAGGCCGACGATCACGGTGGTGATGACCTCAAGTGCGGTGAGCATGATGACCCTCCCGGGGTCTAGCGATGCTAGGTGATGAAGCAACACTAGACCTACTGCCGCTCGACTGTCTAGCGGTGCTAGAGTCGAATCATGTCGGTACAGGAACGCAAGGAGCGCGAACGGGCGGGCCGTGAGCGCCTCATCGTGGCGACGGCCCGCGAACTCGCCGAGCAGCAGGGGTGGGACGCGGTCACCACGCGCCGCCTCGCCGAGCGCATCGAGTACAGCCAGCCCGTCCTCTACAGCCACTTCCGCGGCAAGCGCGAGATCATCGGTGCGGTCGCCCTTGAGGGCGCCGCAGAGATGGCCGCGGCCGTGCGGACCGCGGCCTCCGCCGCGGACGGACCGCGCGCCCGGGTCACCGCCCTCGCCCGCGCCTACCTCGACTTCGCCGAGTCCAACCCGGCGGTCTACGACGCCATGTTCCTGCTCGACGGCGGCCTGGTGTTCGCGAAGGAGGACACTCCGGAGCCGTTGAAGGACGCCTTCGCCGCCCTGCTGGAGAGTCTCGGCGAGGTTGCCGGGGACGGCGTCCACCCGGGGGTGTTCACCGAGGTGTTCTGGGCGGCCCTGCATGGCCTTGCGACCCTGGCCCGGGCGGGACGGCTGCCGCCGGAGTACGCCGAGCGGAGGATGGAGCTGCTGGTGGACCGCCTCGCCATCATCTGACGCACCGTCTCGGTGGGCACGCAGCCGGGGCCGTCGGGACCGGCTGCGTGCCCGCGGCATCGCTTCCGGTCACGCGCGCTCACACGGCGCAGCCGCAGATCGCCGGGTCCCGTACCCCCTAGCGCACCGGTCCGCACCAGGACGTCTGGCCCCGGCTGTTGTACAGGCACACCTGCGCGTGCAGGTTCTTGACCGACAGCGTGGAGTGCTTGGCGAAGTTCGTCATCTTGAACGCGCCTGCCGCCTTGGCCGCGGTCTTCTTCGAGGCGTGGTGCCACGCACCGCCGCTGTAGTAGTCGTAGCTGACCCGCACCAGCGTGCCTCGGCCGTCCGGCGAAGCGTCGAAGGCGTATCCGCGGATGCCCACCTTGCCGCCGGTCCAGTCGACGCGGATCTCGCCGGACCCGGCCTCCAGGCCGCCCCTCAGATACAGGTCACTCTTCCAGTTGTGCTGCCCCGTGTACGCCCCGTTCGCCCAGTGCGCGGCGGCGCTCGCCGGTGAGGCGCTGATGGCCCCTAACACGCTGACGGCGACGACGGCGGTGAGTGTGCGCCCGATCATCCTGCTCTTGCGGTTCATCCGTTCCCCCTTGGTCGTTGCGGACGTTCCACGGGGGAGGATGCGGTCCGCCGCCGGATGAGTTCCGTCCATTTGCGGTGGATATGGGAAGTTCCTGAGCGTGTCGGCCCGCCAAGAACCAGGGGTCGGGTCATGGCTTCGCAGTGCCGCCCTCCGCTACTCGGTGGTACCGTATAGCAGTACTCGGTACCACTCAGTACCGATGGGGCTGAGGAGGACCCGCGATGGACGACCTGACGGAAATGCTGAAGGGCACGCTCGAAGGGTGCGTGCTCGAAATCATCGGCAGCGAGGAAACCTACGGGTACGCCATCACCCGTCAGCTGAACGAGCTCGGCTTCGCCGACGTCATCGAGGGGACGGTGTACACCATCTTGCTGCGGCTGGAGAGGAACGGACTCGTCCAGGTGACGAAACGACCATCCGGGGTCGGTCCGCCGCGCAAGTTCTACGCGCTCAACGACGCCGGACGCGAGGAACTCGCGAAGTTCTGGGCGAAATGGCAGTACGTCTCATCACGCATCGACAGGCTCAAGGAGGGCGGGAAATGAACTTCTGGGAGACCATCACCGGCAGCGATCTCACCAGGGAATGGAAGGCGTTCGAAGCCCGGGCCGAGGCCCTCCCGGACGACTACCGGGCGGCGTGGGAACAGATCAAGGGCAACCTCTTCCCCTACGCGGGCTTCACCGGCCGCAACCTGATGCCGATCCTCGACGCAGCCCTGGGGCTGCTCGAAGAGACAGCGGCGGACGGGCAGAGCGTCCACGAGGTGCTCGGCGACGACGTCCAAGGCTTCTGCGCGGCGCTGGCCGGTGGAGAAGGGGCTCGAACCTATCGCGACCGGTGGCGCGAGCAGTTGAACAGGAACGTCGCGAGGAAATTGAGCCGGCTGGGAGGCTGACGTGAGCATCCAAGACATCATCGAGGGCAAGAAGCAGTGGCGGGCGCACATGGCTCGGGTCAAGGCGCTCCCGCCGGACTACCAGATCGTCTACAAGGAGATGCAGAGGTACCTGTTCAAGGTCGGACCGATCGACCTGCCTGACGGGCCACTACTCCCCGGGATCGTCGACTTCTTCGAGGAGGGCGTCGCCGCGGGCAAGGGGGTCTTGGAACTCATCGGCAACGACGTCGCCGCGTTCTGCGACGACCTGGTCAAGGACTCTCCCACCTATGCGGACGTCTACCAGAAATCCATCAGCGGGGAACCCGGCCCGGCCGAGAAGTGACACCCTGGGTGCGTGCCCGGCTGTCGGTGCGTTGTAGGTGACCTGTCGGTGGGGCCTGGAAGCTTTCCACACCATGACCACTGACGTCACGATCATCGGTGCCGGACTCGGCGGACTCACCCTCGCCCGCGTCCTGCACGTCCACGGCATTCCGGCCACGGTCTACGAGGCGGAGGTCTCTGCGACGGCGCGTGCGCAGGGCGGAATGCTCGACATCCACGAGGACAGCGGACAGCCTGCTCTGCGCGCGGCGGGCCTGATGGACGAGTTACGCGGCCTCATCCTGGAGGGCCGCCAGGCGATACGGGTTCTCGACCGGGACGGGACCGTCCTGTTCGAGCATGCCGACGACGGTACGGGCGGCAACCCCGAGGTGCTGCGCGGCGAGCTGCGGCAGATGCTCCTCGACTCGCTCCCGGCCGACACCGTCCGGTGGGGCCACAAGGTCAGCCGTACCCGTGCCCTCGGCGGGGGCCGCCACGAGGTGACGTTCGCCGACGGCACCACCGTCACCACCGGCCTGCTGGTCGGCGCGGACGGCGCGTGGTCCCGGGTCCGGCCACTGCTGTCCCCCGCGACACCCGAGTACATCGGTATGTCGGCCGTCGAGACCTGCCTGTTCGACGCCGACACCCGGCACCCGGCCGGCGCGAAAGCGGTCGGTGGCGGGTCGCTGTTCGCGCTCGCGCCGGGCAAGGGACTCCTGGCGCATCGGGAGAGGGGCGGCACCCTGCACACCTACGTGATGCTCGCCCGGCCGCGGGACTGGTTCGCGAACATCGACTTCACCGACTCCGCCGCGGCCACCGCGCGGATCGCGGGGGAGTTCGACGGCTGGGCACCGGAACTCACCGCGCTGATCGCCGACGGTGACACCGCACCGGTCCTGCGGCCCCTCCACGCCCTGCCCGTCGAGCACCGATGGACCCGGGTGCCGGGGGTGACCCTGCTCGGCGACGCCGCCCACCTCTCGCTCCCGAACGGCGAGGGCGCCAACTTGGCCATGTACGACGGCGCCGAACTGGGCCAGGCCCTCGCCGCGTACCCGGACGACGTCGAGGCCGCGCTCACCGCGTACGAGCGGGCCATGTTCCCCCGCAGCGCCGCGGCCGCCGCGGAAGGCGCCCAGGTCCACGAGATGTTCTACGGAGCGGGCGCGCCCCACAGCCTGATCAACCTGTTCACCGGCCACGAGGCAGGAGAATGGCCAGCATGACCATGGTGAAGGACATCGATGCCCGCGGTATGCGGCACTGCGAGACGACGGCGCTGGGCGTGCTGCTGCGGCATGAGGGACTCGAAGCGTCCGAGCCCATGCTGTTCGGGCTCGGCTCCGGGCTGTCCTTCATCTACTGGGACAGCAAAGCCATGGGCTTTCCCTTCCTGGGAGGCCGGGTCAAGCCGTTCGAGCTCACCAAGAACCTGGCCGCCGCGCTCGGGCTCGAGCTGCTGGTCGGGGAGACCACCTCCCCGCGCAAGGCGTGGCAGAACGTGGCGGCACCCATCGACGCCGGTCGGCCGGTCGGCCTTCAGCTCGACAGCTACCACCTGGACTACTTCAGCACCAAGGTGCACTTCGGCGGGCACGTGGTGGCCATGTACGGCTACGACGAACAGAACGCCTACCTGGTGGACACCGCCCCGCAGGGCGGAGCCGTCTCGACCAGCCTCTCGGCCCTGGCCAGGGCCAGGGCCGAGCGCGGCCCCATGACCGCCAAGCACCGCTCGTTCACCCTCACGGCGCCCAGCGGCTCGACGTCACCGCTGACGTCGCCGCAGGACCGGATCATCCCCGCGATCAAGACCTGCGCCGACGCCTTCCTGAACCCGCCCATCGCGAACCTGGGCCACCGGGGCATCGAGAAGACCGCCCAGCAGGTGCCGAAGTGGCTCCAGCGCAGCGACAATCCGGGGGAGGACCTGCCACGGGCCGCCGACCTCATGGAGAGGGCAGGCACCGGCGGTGCCCTGTTCCGCAATCTCTACCGGGACTTCCTCGCCGAGTGTGCCCAGCTGATCGACAGCGGCCACCTGCGCACCGGCCACCGCCTGTACGCCGAGGCCGCCACCCTCTGGACCCAGGTGGCCGCGCTCATCGCGACAGCGGGCGAATCCGGCGACGCGCAGAACCTCACGCAGGCCGGTTCCCTCCTCCACGAGCTCTCGCGTGTCGAGCGCGAGGCGATGCAGGCACTCAGCAAGCTCTAGGGGGATGAGTCCTCGGTGCCGCCGGAGTCGGCCAGGAGCGCCGTGGTGATGCGTTCCAGGGACGCGGTGAGGCGGTCGCGGTCGGCGGCCGTCACGGGGGCGACGTAGTAGCGCTCCACGATGCGGGCGTGGACGTCCACCGCGTGCACGAACGTCTGCTCGCCCTCCGCGGTCGCCTCCACCAGCGTGACCCGGCGGTCGTCGGGCGACGGCACGCGGCGGACCAGGCCCGCTTCCTCCATGCGGTCGATCAGCCGCGTGACCCCGCCGCTGGTCAGGATGAGGTCCTGGGCCAGGGCGCGCTGGGAGACCTGCTCCTCGGGGTCCTTGCACAGCCGGATCAGCACCTCGAACATCACGTGGCTGATGCCGGACTCCGCCCGCATGGCGGCGTTGATGCGCTGTTCCAGGTGGGTCGCCGCCTTCAGCAGCAGGCCGAACTCGTGGACGAGGGGCCCGCGGGCCGCCTCCGCGGCGGTGCGCTTCCGTGCCCCCATGGCGTGTCTGCCTTCCCCTATGGATCTTGCGGGCAGTCTAGTGCCGCATAAGTCGCTGACTCGTCAATTGCTGAGCAGTCAGCAATATGGTTACCCTGCTGCTCATGGACACCGCCGCCACGTCCCCCACCGTCTCGACCCCGCCCGCGCCCGTAGCGCCCCCTCGTGCACTGCGGCTGCTCATCGTCCTGGGGGCGCTGTCGGCGTTCGGTCCGCTGTCGCTGGACATGTACCTGCCCGCGCTGCCCGCCCTCGCGCGGGACTTCGCCGTCCCGGACGCGGCCGTCCAGCTGACCCTGACCAGCTGCCTCATCGGCCTCGCCGTCGGACAGCTGATCGCCGGGCCGCTCAGCGACCGCTGGGGGCGCAGGGTGCCCCTCCTGATCGGGCTCGCCGGGTACCTCGTGGCGTCCGTGCTGTGCGCCGTCGCGCCGAATGTGGGTGCCCTGACCGGGCTGCGCGCCGTCCAGGGCATAGCGGGCGCGGCGGGCATCGTGATCAGCCGCGCCATCGTCCGCGACCTCTACGAGGGCACCGCCGCCGCGCGCTTCTTCTCGCTCCTCATGCTGGTCAACGGCCTGGCACCGATCCTCGCCCCGGTCGTCGGCGGCCAGCTGCTGCGCTTCACGTCCTGGCGCGGGGTCTTCCTCGTCCTCGCCCTCATCGGCGCCCTCCTGCTCGCGGCCACCGTGGTCGTCGTGGGGGAGACCCTGCCGTCCGCGCGGCGGCGCCGCGGCGGGCTCGGGCAGACGGTCCGCAGCTTCGGCGCGCTGCTGCGCGACCCGGGGTTCCTGCGGCCCGCCCTCGCGGGCGGTTGCGCGTTCGCCGCGATGTTCGCGTACATCTCGGCGTCGTCCTTCGTGCTCCAGAAGACGTACGGCCTGGACCCGCAGCAGTTCAGCATCGTCTTCGCGGCCAACGCGCTGGGCATCGCGCTGCTCGGCCAGGGCAACGCCCGCCTGCTGCGCCGCCGTTCGCCGTCCTCGCTGCTCCGCGCCGGGCTCGCGCTGTGCGCGGCCGGTGGCGGCGCGCTGCTGCTGTCCGTACTCGCCGACCTCGGCGTGGCCGCCGTGCTCGCCTCGCTCTTCGCGCTGGTCTCCAGCATCGGCCTGATCATGCCGAACTCCACGGCGCTGTCGATGTCCGGACACCCCGAGATGGCCGGTACCGCGTCCGCGCTGCTGGGCCTGCTCCAGTACGCCCTGGGCGGCATCGCCGCGCCGCTGACGGGCCTCGGCGGCAACGGGGCGGCCCTGCCGATGGCCCTGGCCATCGCGGCATCCGCGGCGGCGGCGGTCGTCGTGCACCTGTGGCCCGTACGCCGCGAAACCACCGCCTGACGCTTGCGTGGGACGGGTTTCGGGATCGGCTACGACGCGGGCACCGGCTACGGGACGTCCCCTAGGGGGGCACCGCCTCAAGTAGGAGGACATTGCCGCATTGCTCCTTCTTGAGGCGGATGCCTGGGTGCGCGCCGCCTGTGAAGCTTGGCCTCGAACATCGACACGGCAAATGCGGTGCGTGTTCGGTAAACGGCTGACCGCCTCGGTAGGCAAGAGCGAAGCAGCCGATCAACGGGGGATCAAAAGGGGGAAGGCAGTACATTTCAGGATGCGTTGACTTTTCGCATCCCCATTTCCTTTCGGATCCTTTCCTGCGGCCTGACATCCAGGACAAGGATTTCTCGCGCTGCACCAACCGTGGAGAAATGCGCTTACGCATTCGGCCAAGCCGCCTGCTCAATTCACGGAGGAACAGTTTTGAACCGAAGATATCCGCGTGCGTTACTGACCCTGACGTCGTGCGCCTCGCTGGCCATCGTGGGCACCCTGGCCGGGTCGACACCCGCCCATGCCACGTACTACAGCGGGGGCATGCCCAAGCGGTCGTTCAGCGTCAAGACCGTCGGCATCAACAGCCAATGGGTCAAGTACTTCGACACCGGTCGCAAGAACTGGAACACCGCCGGTGTCGGCGCGAACATCAAGCGCAAGTCCAGTGCCAAGCCCAGCTTCACGGCCAACCGCTACAACGGGAGCTGGTACGGCCTGTATGCGCCGTCCGGGTCGCGGCCGAACCGGTCCTTCAAGATCCAGGTCAATGCCAGGACCATCGACCGGGACACGGATTCCATATCCCAGTACGACAAGTGGGTTCGGAGCACCGTTACGCATGAACTCGGACACGGGCTCAGCCTCGACGACAATCCGAACACGAGCAAAGCGTCGTTGATGAAGCACAGTCGTAACCGATCGACGGTGCAGAAGCCGCTGGCCTATGACAAGTCCGAGGTGAAGAGGATCTACACGTGACCGCGAGACGGAACATCCTCATCACCGGGACGGCGCTGCTCGCCGCCTTCGCCGCCGTCGGCTGCTCCGCGGACGGTGAATCCAAGAAGGCCAAGTCCACGGCGGATTCGGACACCATGGCCTATCACGCGGACTATCCCGAGTACTCCTCGCTCGACGCGGTCATCAAAAAGTCCGACGTCGTCGTCAAGGGAACCGTGGTCAGTAGCCGGGTGGAGAAAATGCTGCCCGAGGCGCCCTCAGGCGACGACCCCGCCACCAACCCGCAGGCCGGGCTGTCGCCCGCCGAAGCCAAGGCGGCCAAGAAGGCGGCCGAGGCGGACCCGATCATCGTCACCGTCTCCAAGGTGAAGGTCTCCCAGTCCCTCGCCGGGGATGTGGCCGTCGGGGACACCATCGAGGTCAGCCAGCTCGGCGGCGCGTACAAGGGCGTCACGTACCAGGAGAAGGGCACCACCATGCTCGCCAAGGGCGGACCGCAGTACGTGCTGATGCTCGCCGACCACGGCGGCAAGAACCCGTACGACCTGGTCAACCCGGAGCAGGCGCTCTACACCGTCGCATCGGGCGGCACGGTCAAGGCCGTGTCGGGTGCCGGTTTCGACAACGCGGGCAAGATCGGTCAGCTGGCCGCCAGGGCGGACAGGATCGCCAAGAACCGCACGCGGTAGCCACGACCCCGAGCACCACACCCAGCTGGTGCGCCACGGATCGTCCGTGGCGCACCGGCGCTGTGTCACCTGCGCTGTGTCACCGGCGCCGTGTCATCGGCGCTGTGTCACCGGCTCGGCGGTGCGAGTCGGAGCGCCTTGCGGACGCCCGGGCTCAGTGCCACGTCGTTGTCCCGCGCGGGGACTGCCGTGCCGTCATCGACCGTGTACCAGCCCTGGGTGGTGTTCACCAGGAAGAAGCTTCCGTCATCGCCCTTTTCGAGCAGGAGGACGTACTCCTTCCCGGCGGTGAGGTCGGCGGTCTCGGGCCCGGAACCGGGGGTCGTGTAGGACACCTGGATGGCATCGCCCGACGGCTCGCCCTTGGCGGTCGCCATCACGTTCGCCGTGGCCACCGTCGTGGGGATGTCGTCGACGGTCTCCTCGCGTCCGGCGCCGAGCCGCGCCCGTACGATCACGGTCGCCGCGCCTTCCAGCCTGGCCGTGCTGCCGAAGTAGGGCTCATCGGCCATGGCACCGCCGCCCGGGCTCGCCGGGTCGGTGCTCGGGTTGGCCGGGTCGTCCTGGAGGCTGAAGAAGGTGACGCCGCCGATGGCGACGGCGGCCCCGCCGGCCACGGCGGCCATCAGGAAGCTCCGCCGGGGCGACCGGCGAGCGGGCGCGGGGGCGGCGGCGCCACCGGGGCCGACCAGCGCGGCCAGTTCGTCGGCGGCGCGCGCCGACAGGCCCTCGTGTGCCGCGTCCGGGACCGGGTTGGCGTTCTTGATCAGAGGCTTTACGCGCATCACACGGACTCCTCGGGCCGATCGTAAACATGACGGAACGCTTTGCGGGCTCGGTGCAGCCGGACCCATACCGCAGACGTACTGCACCCGAGGACTTCACCGGCTTCCGTGGCGCTGAGTCCGTCCCAGTAGCTCAGCAGCAGGACCTCGCGGTGAGCGGCCGGAAGCCGGTCGAGGGCGTCGAGCACCGCGTTGTCCTGGCCCGACGCCGGGGCGCGGCCCAGCGCGTCGGCGATGGTGTGGTGCAGCTCCGTCAGGCGTGCCACGGAGCGGTAGTGGTTGCTCAGCAGGTTGCGCGCGGTGACGAAAAGCCAGCCTGTTCCCACGTCCTGACCGGCCGTCATGCGCTCCCACGCGGTACGGAAGACCTCGGCGGTCAGTTCCTCCGCCGCTCCTCGGTCGCCCGACCGCCGGTGCACAAAGGCGCACACCCGCGGATGGTCGCGGACATACAGGGCCGTGAACCGCGCGGCGCGGTCACGGTCGCTCCGGGTCTTCAAGGTCTCCACACCCTCTATATGTCGTGGACCCGGCGCATCCTTACCGATCGGTTCCAAGACTTTTCCCGTCAGCGACGGCCGAGGGCGTCGGTCAGGCGGTGGAGGGCCGGGTTGGGGCTGTCCGGGCTCCAGCAGGCGTGCAGGGTGACGGAGTGGGCGTCGGCGGGGGCCAGTTCGCGGTAGCGGACGCCGTGCACGCCCATGGTCATGATCGAGCGCGGGATCAGCGCGCAGCCCAGGCCCGCCCGGACCAGGGCGAGCATGGTCGGCACCTGGGAGGTCAGCTGGCTGACGGCGTAGCGGTCGACGCCGATCATGGCGGCGCAGATGTCGTGCAGATAGCGCGAGCCTTCGGGGCTGTAGCCGATGTAGTTGTTGGTCACCTCCGAGAGGGGGACGGGGCCGGTGCCCTCGGCGAGGGCGTGGGTGGCGGGAACCGCGAGGACCAGGTCCTCCGAGTGGATCAGGACCGACGCGTAGCCCTCGGGGATCGGCGGCCGGACGAGCCCGAGGTCGATCCGCAGGTCGCCGAGCGCGGTGAACTGCTCCGGGCTGACCATCTCGGACAGCTCGACCGCGACGTTGGGGATGCGGCGTTTCACCAGGTCGAGGACGTCGGCGAGGATCGCGTACGCCCCGATCGAGGTGAAGCCGAGGCGCAGGGTGCCGGTGTGGCCCTCGGCGGCGTGGCGGGTGGCGACGGGCGCGGCGTCGAGCAGCGCGAGGACCCTCCGGCAGTGTTCGAGGAGCACCTGCCCCGCCGCGGTGATGCGGGCGCCGCGGCCGGTGCGTTCGAAGAGGACGACGTCGAGGGACCGTTCCAGGGCCTGGATCTGCCGGGTCAGCGGGGGCTGGGTCATATTGAGCCGCTCGGCGGCCCGTCCGAAGTGCTGTTCCTCCGCTACGGCGACGAAGCCGCGCAGCTGCTGCAGCGAAAGGTCCATGCCGTCAAGGTATCGCGCCATGCGAAATCGGGCTTGGACGTGCATAACGCCACGTCCTACCGTCAGGACACCAGCGCACAGCCGTCCGCCTCCGAGGAGCCAGGTTGTCCAGAATCGCTGTTGCCATGACCCCCCAACGCGCCGCCGACGTCTGCGGCCCCGACGCCCGCCGCCTGATCGAGACCCGTTACGAGGCGGTCTGGGCCGGGGACCGGCTCAGCGCCGACGACGTGGCGGCGCTGGCCGCCGAGTGCGACGTCCTGCTGACCAGCTGGGGCACCCCGCACCTGGACGCCTCGATCTGGGCCGACGGGCGCGGGCCCAAGGTGGTCGCCCACGCGGCCGGGTCGGTGAAGAGGCTCCTCGACCGGGAGGTGCTCGACCAGGGCGTGGCGGTGTTCTCCGCAGCGGGCCGCATCGCCTGGTCGGTGGGCGAGTACTGCCTCGCCGCGATGCTCACCCTGGCCCGCCGACTGCCCCGGTTCGACGCCGCCGTGCGCGGCGGGGGCTGGAAGCAGACGGGGTTCCGGGGCGGCGAACTCGCGGGCCGCCCGGTCGGCATCCTCGGCGCCAGCTCCACCGCGCGCGCCCTGATCACGCTGCTCAGGCCGTTCGGCTGTGACGTGGTGGTGTACGACCCGTACCTGGGCGAGGAGCGGGCCGCCGCGCTGGGTGTGCGGACGGCCGGTCTCGAGGAGACGCTGCGCTGCCCGTTCGTCTCGCTCCACGTCCCGGACCTGCCGGAGACGCGGGGGCTGGTCAGCCGCGCGCTCATCGAGCAGGTGCCCGACCACACCATCGTCGTCAACTCCTCGCGCGGCCCGGCGATCGACCAGGTCGCGCTGCTGGAACACGTCCTCGCGGGCAGGCTGCTCGCCGCGCTGGACGTCTTCGACCCCGAACCGCCCGTCCTCGACGCCGCCGTCCTGGGCTGCCCGGACCTGCTGCTCTCCCCGCACATCGCGGGGGACACGGTGGACGGTCACCTGGCGCTCGCCGGATATGTGCTCGCCGATGTCGCCGACTGGCTGGACAAGGGTGCCCGCGGGCCCAGCTTCGTCGATCCTGCTGCGTGGCCGACGGCCGCCTGAGCCCGTTGGGAGAAGTGCACATGTCGCGCATCACGGCGGTCGAGGTCTTCCCCGTAGCCGTCCCCTTCGCCCGGCGGTTCGTGCTCGGCAGCGGAGCCGTCGGCGCGCCGGACCAGGCCGCGCCGGACCAGGCAGGCTCGGTGATCTTCGTGCGGCTGACCACCGAGGACGGCGTGGTCGGCTGGGGCGAGCAGCGGGCCCTGCCCAGCTGGAGCTACGAGACCGCCGAGACGATGGCCGTGATCATCAAGCGGCACCTGGCCCCGATCCTGCTCGAACTCACCCCCTTCGACGTGGAGTTGTTCCACGCCCGGGCGAACCGGCGGCTCAGCCCCGCCGTCTCCAACGGCTTTCCGTTCGCACGGGCCGCCGTGGACATCGCCATGCACGACGCGGCGGGCAAGCTGGTCGGCCTTCCGGTCCACGCCCTGCTGGGCGGCGCGACGCGGGACGAGATCCCGCTCTGCTCGGCCATCGGCGTGGGGGAGCCGTCCGCGGTGCGCGAGCACGCCCGGCTGTCCTCGGACTACGCCGCGTACAAGGTGAAGATCGGCGGGGACCTCGCCGCCGACGCCGCCGCCGTGGGAGCCGTCGCGGAGGTCGCGGCGGGCAAGCCGCTGTGGCTCGACGCCAACCAGTCGTACCGGCCCGCCGCGCTGAAGCGGCTGCTGGACGCCGTACGCGACGTACCGGGCATCGCGTGCGTCGAGCAGCCCGTGCCCAGCACGGACACCCTCGCCCTGCACCGGCTGCGCGGCATGATCGACCTCCCGGTGGCCATCGACGAGGGCAGCTTCACCGCCCAGGACCTGGCGCGGGCGATGCGGCTGGACGCCGCCGATCTCGTCGTCATCAAGATCTGCAAGGCGGGCGGCATCCGCAACGCCCTCAAGAGCGCCCATGTCGCCCAGGCGGGCGGCCTGGAGGTGCTCGCCAGCGGGCTGACCGACTGCGGTATCGGCTTCGCGGCGGCCCTGCACCTGTTCAGCCAGCTGGAGCTGGCGCTGCCCGCCGAGCTGAACGGGCCCGAACTCCTGTCGGATCTCTATGTCGACAAACTGGAGATCGTCTCCACCACCGCCACCGCGATCGTCCCCACCGGCCCCGGGCTCGGCGTCGAGGTGGACGAGGAACGGATCCGCGCCGAGTCCCTGGACCTGGCCTTCGTCTGACACACCGTTGATCCAACGAGTTGATCCAACGAGGAGACGACGATGTCTTCTTCCCCCTGTTCCCGCCGCTCTCTCCTCAAGCTGGCCGCCGCCGGAGGACTCGCCGCCACCGGCGCCCTGACCGGCTGTTCGACCGGCCCGCCGCCGGGCACCGCCACGTGGTCCATGTGGTCCAGCAGCCCCGAAGAGCTGAAGGTCTGGAACGACTTCAGCCGCTACGTCGAGAAGACCATGCACGTCCGGTCGCTCTCGTCGCTCACCCCGTCCGCCGGGTACGCCCCCAAGCTGGACCTCCAACTGGTCAGCGGAACGGCCAGCCTGGTCACCGCGCTCAACGGCTGGATGATCCCCACGTACGCCGCGCGCGGCTCGCACCGGGCGCTGGACGACCTGATCGCCCAGGACCCGGACTTCGACCAGGACGACTTCTACCCGGCCAGCCAATCCATCTCGTCCTTCGCGGGCAAGACGTACGCCATCGGCTTCGACGTGGCCCCGGCCGTGCTCTATTACAACAAGACGCTGCTGGACAAGGCCGGTATCGCTCCCCCGTCCCGCACCGAACCCATGACGTGGGCGGCCTTCCGGGAGCTGGCCATCGAGCTGAGCGGGCCGAAGGGGCAGTACGGGTTCACCTGCGCGCCGCTCATGGACGACCTGATCTCGTGGATCTACAGCGCCGGTGGCAACGTCATGAACGAGAAGCAGGACGCCTCCGCGCTGGACAGTCCCGAATCGCTGGACGGCATCAATTTCCTTGTCGATTTGTTCGTCAAGGACCGCGTCACCCCGCCCATCAGCAACCTGGTCACCGAGGACGCCCTCGCCAACTTCCTCCAGGGGAACGTCGCCTTCATGCAGAACGGGCCCTGGCAGGTGCTCAACGTCCGCGACGCGAAGTTCGCATGGGACATCGTCCCCTTCCCGGCCGGGCCCGCGGGCAGCACCCCGCGCGTCTCGGGCTCCAGCTTCGCCATCCCGTCGGGCGTCGAGGGCGACGACCTGGATCTGGCGTGGCGGCTGCTGAAGACCCTGACCAGCACCGGAGCCCTGGACATCTACGCCCGCGCGGGCCGCAACAACCCGGCGCGGTATTCCGCGGGCAGCGCCTTCGAGCCACCGCCCGCCAACCTCGGCATCGTCCAGCAGATCCTGGCGGGCAAGGTCGGCGGCGGGCATCCGTACGACGTCACCACCAACTGGAACCGGGTCAAGCAGCTGCTCGCCCAGGACCTGCCGCGGGCCTTCCTCGGCGAGGTGACGGTCCCGGGCGTGCTGCGCGGGCTCACCCCGCAGCTGGACGTGCTGATGCGGCAGCACAAGGACGCCGTACGGCAGGCCACTGAGAACGCCTGACTTCTGTTCCCACGCCCGCTCGACGTCAGCACAGGGAGGACCACCACCATGGCCGTCGAGGTTCACACCGCCGCCCCCGGAGCGCCGCCGAGACCGCGGCCGCCCACTGCGCGCAGCCGGTGGCGCCGCTCGGAGACGCTGGCCGCCTGGCTGTTCCTGCTGCCCAGCCTGGTCCCGTTCCTGATCTTCACCGCCGGGCCCGTCGTCGCGGCGGGTGTGATCTCGCTGCTCGACTGGAACCTGTTCAGCCCGCCCAGCTTCGTCGGCCTGCACAACTTCGCGCGGCTCGGCCCCGATCCGACGTTCTGGTCGGCGCTCGTCAACACCGTCTACTTCACGTTCGTCACCGTGCCGCTGACCCTGCTGGTCAGCCTGGCGCTGGCGCTCCTGCTCAACCAGGGGCTGAAGCGCATCGCCGTCTTCCGTTCCCTGTTGCTGCTGCCCTACGCCACCATCTCCGTCGCCGTGGCCTTCGTCTGGATCTGGCTCTACATCCCCCACGGCGGCCTGATCAACTCCCTCCTCGGCGCCTTCGGCATCGACGGACCGGCGTGGCTGGTCTCCGACACCTGGGCGATGCCCGCGCTCGTCGCGATGAGCGTCTGGAAGAGCTTCGGCTTCGGCATGGTCATCTTCCTCGCCGGGCTCCAGGCCATCCCGCAACAGCTCTACGAGGCCGCGCGGGTCGACGGGGCCTCACCGTGGCGCAGTTTCCGCGGCGTGACGCTGCCGCTGCTCTCCCCGGCGATGTTCTTCGTCGTCGTCACGTCGGTCATCAGCTCGTTCCAGGTCTTCGACCAGGCGCTGGTCATGACGAACGGCGGGCCGGGCGTCCACACCACCACCCTCGTGATGTACATCTACCAAACGGGATTCCTGAACTACGAGCAGGGCTACGCGGCCGCCCAGTCGATCGTGCTGTTCGCGTTCATCGCGGTGATCACGGGGATGCAGTTCCTGCTCCAGCGGAGGCTGGTCCACTATGACAACTGACGTCCCCTCCCGGCCCGTCGTCCCCGCCCTTCCTGCGCTGTCCGCCCTGCGCCGCTCGCCCGTCGCGACCCGGAAGCTGCTGGTCTTCACCTGCTTCCTGGTCACCGCGGTCACGCTCACGCCCATCGTGATGATGGTGCTCGTCGCGTTCCAGTCCGACAGCGAGTCGATGGCCGCGCAGCCGTCGTTCTGGCCCGGCACCTGGCACTTCGACAACATCAGCCGCGCCTTCGAGCTGGTTCCGCTCGGCGGCTACCTGGTCAACACCGTCATCTTCGCGGGCGGGACGACGCTCCTGGAGACGGTCACGGCGGCGCTTGCCGCGTACGCCTTCGCCCGGCTCAGGTTCCCCGGCCGTGGTTTCTTGTTCGGCATCTACCTCGCCACGCTGATGATCCCGACGCAGGTCACGCTCATCCCGCAGTTCATCCTGGTGGCCAAGGCACACGGCGTGGACACCTGGGCGGGGATGATCCTGCCGCACGCCTTCACCGCGCTCGGGGTCTTCCTGCTCCGGCAGTTCTTCCTCAGCATCCCCCGGGACTACGAGGAGGCGGCGCGGCTGGACGGGGCGAACCGCTGGCAGGCGTTCACCCGCGTGATCATCCCGCTGGCCGTCCCGGCGATCGCCACCCTGGCCGTCTTCAAATTCATCACCCAGTGGAACAACCTGCTCTGGCCGCTGGTGATTTCCAACAGCGACTCCACGCGGACGGCGTCGGTCGGTCTCCAGGTGTTCCAGTCCGCCAACGGCACCCAGTGGAACCTGTTGCTGATGGCGGCCACCATCACCACCGTGCCGCTGATCGTGATCTTCTTCCTCACCCAGCGGTGGTTCGTGCGCGGCATCACCATGAGCGGACTGGGAGGCCGCTGAACCCATGACATTCCTGTGGTCCGTCTTCACCAAGCCGTGGTCCCGGCTGCCCGGTGACGAGCTGGGCAAGCTCGTCGCGGGGCTCGGCTTCTCCGGCGCCGAGGTTCCCGTACGGGACACCGCTCATGTCACTCCGGACGCCGCCGAACGGCTGTTGCCCGCCTTCGCCGCGCAACTGAGGGCCGAGGGGGTGGAGGTGATCAGCGTCGCGAGTGACCTCGGCGAGCCCGTCTTCGCGGCGTGCGGTGCGGCGGGCGTGCCGATGATCCGCGTCATGGCCGAACTCGGCCCCGACGGTTACGCCGCCTCCGTACGCCGCGTACGGCAGCGCCTGGAAGCCGCCGCGCCGCTCGCGGAGCGGTACGGCGTACGGGTCGGGGTGCAGCCGCACCACGGGCGCTTCGTCTCGTCGGCGCTCGGGGTGCTGGACCTGCTCGACGGGCTGCCGGTGGAGCACTTCCAGGTCGTGTGGGACGCCGCGCACGACGCCCTGGCGGGCGACGACCCGCGGATGACGCTGCCGCTGGTGGCGGGGCGGCTGGGGATCGTCAACCTGAAGAACGCGATGTACGTCGAGACTGATCCGGCAGACGGGTCGGTCGGCGGGAACTGGAAGCCATGGTTCGTACCGGGGAGGGAGGGCCTGTCCAACTGGTCGGTGATTCTGGGGCAGTTGACGGAACTGGGCTACGCGGGCCCCGTCTGTCTGTCCGGCCAGTACTCCGACCCGAGCGTCCCGGTCGAGGAGCGGTTGGTGGTGGACCTCGCGGCGGCGCGCGGCGTCTGACACGGCGTACCGTACGGGGCGGTTGTTACGAGCGTTGTTGTCCCGAGCGTCGTTGTTCCGAGCGTCGTTGTTCCGCGCGTCCGACGAGTGAGCAGGAGAGCGCATTGGCCACCGCAGCCCCGCAGGGCGTCCCCGTCCCGCTGCTCGACCCGGCCGCCGTCGAGCGGTGGCGTACGTCCTCCGGTGCGGTGGTCGACCTGCTGACCCAGGCGCGCGAACTCGGCGGGGTCAGCGCCGTACGGCTCGGCCCGCGCCCCACCGTCCTGGTCACCGACCCGGACGCGGTGCGGCACGTTCTCGCCCTGCACCCCGACCGCTACGTCAAGCGCTCCCACCGGGGGCGCGTGCTCGTCGGGGACGGGGTGCTCTCGGCCACCGGGGAGCCGTGGAAGCGGCAACGCCGCCTGCTCCAGGCCCAGTTCACCGGCGCGGGCATCCGCCGCTACGAGCAGCGCATCGCCGCCGCCGCGCGCCGGACCGCCGACCGCTGGGCGGTCGCCGCCCGTACCGGCACCCCGACCGACGTCCGCGAGGACATGCGCTTCTTCGCCCTCGACACCATCTGGCGCTCCCTCACCGGCCACCCCCTCGACGAGACCACCAACCGCGAACTCGCCGCCGTCGAGGCGGTGGGCGCCGCCCTCCCCACGACGCCCTCCGCATCGACCGACCTGGACGCGCTGCGCGCCACCGTGGCCGCCGACCTCGCGCGCATCGACGCCGTCGCCGAACACGCGATCGCGGCCGCCCGCCGGGGAGAGGCGGGGCCCGAGGGCCCCGGCCTGCTGCGCGTCCTGGTGGACGCGGGGGAGACCCGTCCCGAATACACCGACCAGCTCATCCGCGACGAACTGGTCACGCTGCTGACCGCCGGACACGAGACCACCGCCACCACGCTGGCCTGGCTGTACCTGCTGCTCGACCGCCACCCCGAAGCCCGCCGCTGGGCCCTCGACCAGGGCCCCGCGGACTCACCCGAGCGCGACAACGCCCTCCGGGCCCTCGCCTCCGAGACCCTGCGGCTCTACCCCTCGGCGTGGCTGCTGCCGCGTCACGCCACCGAGGACGACACCCTCGCCGGATACCGCGTCGAGGCGGGCACCGACATCTTCGTCTGCCCCTACCTCACTCACCGCGACCCGGCCCTGTGGCCCGACCCGGAGTGCTTCGACCCCTCGCGGTTCGCCGCGGCGGAGGAGGACCGCCGCGCCGTGCCCCACGGCGCGTACTTCCCCTTCGGCCTCGGCGCCCGGGCCTGCCTGGGCGCGCAGTTCGCGATGCGCGAGATGGTCGAGCTGCTGAAGCACCTGCTGCCCGCCTTCGTCCCCGCGTTCCGGGCCACCCCGACGTCGACCGTCTTCGGCATCACGGTCCGCCCGGACGGCCCGATGCCCGCCACGATCACGGCCCCTTAGTCGTTTCCGAAGTCCAACGCCGTCCCGTACAACCGGTCCACCTTCAGCCGGATGACCACGCGCCGCTCGGCGACCAGCTGCTCCAGGAACGCGTCCTCGGCCTCCGGGTCCTGCGGCTTCGCGGCCTCCGGCAGCATCGCGAGCAGCTCCCGCCCGATCGCGTCCCCCGGCACCGTCGTCACCTCGGAGACCGAGGCGTCCCCCTCGGCCACGGCGAACGACCACGGGTCGCCGCCCTGCACGTGCAGCGCCGTCCGCGGATTGCGCCGCAGGTGCGTGACCTTGACGCGGTCCGCCGTGGTGGAGAACCGCACGATGCGGGCCTCGGGGTCCCAGCCGTACACCATGGTGGTGAGGTGGGGGTGGCCGCTGCGCTTGACGGTGGCGAGCGTGCCGAACTGCTGGGCGGCGAGCAGTGCGGAGGCGTCGTCGTCGGACAGCGGGCGTGGTGCCGGAGTCTGAGTCATGCCGCGATCAACCGGCGAGGTCGGCCCGGCATTCCCTGAGGCCAATGAAATGTACCGCGCGGTTGATTATTTGACACCGCCCGGGTGGTGCGGCTTACGGTCTGGGCGTTCCAATCACCAGGGGGGATGTGCTGTGATCGCTCTGCTGCTGGCTCTGGGCAGCTCACTCGCCTACGGCTGCGCCGACTTCCTCGGCGGCCTGGGCGCCCGTAAGGCCCACGTACTGCGCACCGTGATGATCGCGGCGCCGGCGAGTCTCGCCATCGAGCTGCTGCTGTGGCCGCTGCTCGGCGCCTCGTTCAGCCCCGGCGCCCTCGGCTGGGGCGCCGCGTCGGGCGTCGCCTCGGCCGCCGTGTTCGCCCTGCTCTACCGCACCCTGGCCATCGGCCCCATGAACGTGCTCTCGCCCCTGGCCGCCCTCGTCTCCGCCGCGCTGCCCGTCGCCGTCGGCCTGCTCCAGGGCGAACACCTGGGCACCGCCGGGCTGGTGGGCCTGCCGCTCGCCCTGCTGGCGGTGGTCCTGGTCAGCGCCGGCCACGGCGCGGGCGCGGCGCGCCCCTCCCGTACGGCCCTGCTGCTGGCCTTCGGCGCGGGCGCCGCCATCGCCCTCCAACTCGTCTTCCTGCACCAGGCGCCGTCCGACAGCGGCGTGGCCCCCCTGCTCGTGGGCCGGGCGGTCTCCTCGGCCGTCACCCTGACCGCGGCCGGACTGCTGCGCCGCAAACTGGGCCCCGAACGGCCCGCGTACGCGATGTCGGCCACCGCGGGCATGCTCGACTCCCTGGCGAACCTCCTCTTCCTGCTCGCCTCCCGCAGCGGCGACCTCGCCGTCGTCGCCGTGATCACCGCCCTCTACCCGGCCGGTACGGTCCTCCTCGCCCGCGGCGTCCTCGCCGAACGCATCCACCGCGGCCAACTCGTCGGCCTGGGCACCGCCGCCGTAGCCGTCAGCCTCCTCGCCCTGACCTGAACCCCTTGGTGTGACACCACGCCCCTTGCGGTCAGCGGCTGCGCGTCAAGCCGAAGGTGAGCCGGGTGCACATGCGGTGGAGGACCCCGGCGGATGCCGGGGTCCTCGGTCGCGTGGCGGTGGGGTCAGCGTCGCTCACTGGAAGGGCTGACGGTGAGGTACACCCCGAAGCTCCTGACCCCCGGCTGGTCCGACAGCTGTTGCCGTCCCGAATGCCGGGCCTCGACAGACTGTGCGGTGGCGGAGTGGAGGATCACCACCGGCTGTCCCAGTACAGGGCATTCATGGTTGCTCGGAGGGGGGCGGCGCCGCGCGGCAGGGACCCCCACGCGCCGCCGTTGTTGGTGTACCGGAGCGGGTACACGCCCCGCCTCGTGGTACGCAGCGCACTGTGGCCGAGCCCCGATCGATCCGAGTACCGCACCAGATGCTGTGCCCCGATGTCAGTAGGGGCGGCGTTCCCGGCGCTGACGGACCAGTCGGCGTTCGAGCCGATCAGGGTCCAGTCCGTTCCCCCCTGCGCTTGGGGAAGCTTCTTTCCGAGCCAGCGCCGGAAGGTGCCGTTCGGGTAGTACATCTCCCGGCACTGAAGGTCGGAGAGGCAGTGGACCGCGAATGCGGCCTTGTGCGGAGTGCCCAGGGTGACGACATCTTCCACGAGCAGCTTCTTCGGCCAGCTCGGGTCGCCCTGGTTGTATCCGGCCAGCGCAGCACGGGCGATGAGCCCGCCCATGGAGTGGCCGACGAGGTCGACGGTCTGCCCCTTGGACGAATACATCCTGTAGATCTGCCAGGCAAGTCCACGTCCCAGATCCCTTATGGACGTGTCGCCGGTGCCTTTCCCGCCCGGGTCGATCCGCACATCGCACCCCCGGTCGTCCGTCTTGTAGAAGCCGACGCGGTGTAACTCTCCCTTCCACTTCTTGAACAGCTTGGCTGCGGAGTTCCACTTCGCACCGCACGTGTCGCCAGGCGTGTACCCCTTGATGAAGAAGACCGGACGCTGCGTGCTGTTCTCCCTCGGAGCCGCCGAGGCCCCGGCCCGGGTCTGATGGCCCGAGGCCGCATCGGAGGAGGGGGCAGCACTAGCCGCGGTGGTCCCCGTGAGGAGGAGAACGGCGCTCACCGTGAACGCCGCGAGGGATGAGTGGAGCCTCATCTGAACCCCCGTTGGTTGTGGACGCTGAATGCCTGATGCGAAGCCCCGGTCCGAACAGCCTTCCGACCTGCGTTGACGAGGTGTCCGGGGGCTTCGGGCAGGCTGGACGACGTCAAGCATGCCGAGGGGGTTGGCTCGCGTCCTTGTCAATCCGCGCAGGCTTGTTGACGATTCGCGCACACCGTGTGCGGCAGGTTTCTGTGGTCCCGCGGCGGTATCCCGTACGCGGCCCGGAACAGGCGGCTGAAGTGCGCGGGGTCGGTGAAGCCCCAGCGGGTGGCGATGGCCTGGATCGGGCGGGCGTTCAGGCGGGGGTTGGCCAGGGCGAGGCGGCAGCGTTCCAGACGGCGGTGGCGTATCCAGGCCGCGGGCGACGGCCAGCGAGTGAAGCGCACCCGATGGGGCATGCGCGATCGTGCTGCGGCTTCTTCCCACAGCGCGGACCGTTCCGGCGCTTCCACGGTGTCCGTGCTGAACTCCGTCACCAGCGTTCCCGGCCCCCCAATAGCCGGTTCCCCGCGGCATTGAACGTGGCATGGGAGGTGTAACGGAGTCCAGCACTCCTTCGGTCACATGTGCCGCCACACGCCTCGTGGCGGCCTCGACGTCACCCCAAGGGAGGTGCGGGAACGAACTGTTGCAGGTGCGGGACGGTCAATCCCGGCTTTCCCCTGCTTTCAGTTCTTCCTGGCCTCCACGTCGTAATAGGCCAGCTTGCTGTTGCCGCAGCTGATTCCGAACTTGTAGCGGCCCTTCCCGACCCACGCGCCGTAGTGTTCCGTTCCGTCGTAGCAGCCCGCCATTGCTCGGGCGTGGCCGTACGGCACGGTGCAGTCGGCGCTCCAGCTGGTCCTCTTCAGCTTGTAGTTCTTGCACGTGACCTGGTCGTACTCATCTGCGGCAGCAGGGGTGGCCGAGATGAGGACACCTCCTGCCGACACCGTGCTGAGGAAAGCCGCGCCGAGTGCCAGTGCGATCTTGTGCTTCATCGTGTCCCTCCCGTTTGTGTTGCAGCCTGATGATCATATGAGGCCGGCAACGCATGACACGGGATCACCTGCCCTTGGGGCGCGGCGTGTTGTGGGGCGCCTTCTCGGGCGGTAGGGCTCAGTGGGGCCAGATCGGGGGGTTGGTGCAGAACGCGCCGCCCAGGTTGGCGTGGTCGGGGTTGGCCGGGTCCAGTTCGCCGTGTTCGGCGATGAGCTTCGCGGCGTACGGCTCCGAGTCGTCCTGGGGGTCGTAGCCCAGCGCCCGGGCGGAGGACAGGTCCCACCACAGGCGGGTGTTGTTCGAGCTGCCGTACACGACGGTGTAGCCGACGCCCTCGGCGGTGAGGGCGGCGTGCAGGAGGCGGGCGCCGTCGGCGGGGCTCATCCAGATCGACAGCATCCGGACGTTCGTCGGCTCGGGGAAGCAGGAGCCGATGCGGATGGCGACGGACTCGATGCCGTACTTGTCCCAGTAGTACGAGCCCAGGTCCTCGCCGAAGGACTTGGAGATGCCGTAGTAGGTGTCCGGGCGGCGCGGGGTGTCGATCGGGATCAGCGGGGCGTCGTCGCCGACGGGGCGGGGCGTGAAGCCCACCGCGTGGTTGCTGGACGCGAAGACGATCCGGCGGACGCCCGCCTCGCGGGCCGCCTCGTAGAGGTTGTACGTGCCCTGGATGTTGGCGGCGAGGATCTTCTCGAACGGGGCTTCCAGCGAGATGCCCGCCAGGTGGATGATCGCGTCGACGCCCTCCACGGCCCGCCGCAGCGCGTCCTTGTCGGCGAGGTCGGCGATGATCGCGTCCGGGGCGTCGGGGATGGGCGCGACGTCGAACAGGCGCAGCTCGTAGCCGTACGGGGGCAGCAGCTCGCGCATCAGGGTGCCCATGCCGCCGGCGGCGCCGGTGAGGAGGATGGTGCGGGGAGCGGGCGCGGACATGGGCGGATCTCCTCCGTACGGACGCCGGATGGACGCTGGTGGGGCGTATATGTGCATCGCGTTCAGATGCATGGACAACGTAGGGATTGTGGGTGGGGGCGTCAAGGGTGATCGATGCGCGCGCCGACTCTTGACCGGTACGCGACGGCTGCCTTACGGTAAGCGCGTTCATGAATATAGATGCCGGTCAGAAACGTGCACGCGACAGGGAGAGCCCGTGACCACAGCCCCCTCAGCCTCGGCATCGCTCGCCGAGCGCCTAGACGGACTGCTGTTCTTCCCCGTGACCGCCTATGGGCCCGACGGTGCCCTGGACCTTGACGTGTATCGCACCCATGTACGCCGGGGCATCGAGGCGGGCGCGGGGGCCGTTTTCGCGTGCTGCGGGACGGGGGAGTTCCACGCGCTGACCCCCGAGGAATTCCACGACTGCGTCACCGTGGCGGTGGAAGAAGCCGCGGCGGTCGAGGCCGCGGGCGGAGTGCGGGTGCCGGTCGTCGCGGGCGCCGGATACGGGACGGCGCTCGCCATCCAGTACGCCGAGCTCGCGGAGCGGGCGGGGGCCGACGGGCTGCTCGCCATGCCGCCGTATCTGGTGGTGGCGGATCAGGAGGGGCTGGTCCGGCACTACACCGCGCTGGCGGGGGCCACGGGGCTGGACATCATCGTCTACCAGCGCGACAACGCCGTCTTCGCGCCCGAGACCGTGGCACGGCTCGCGCAGGTGCCCGGGATCATCGGGCTGAAGGACGGGCTCGGCGATCTGGACCTGATGCAGCGGATCGTGAGCGCGGTGCGGGAGGCCGGAGCGGAGGAGGGGTTCCGGTATTTCAACGGGCTGCCGACCGCCGAGCTGACCGGGCTGGCGTACCGGGCGATCGGGGTGACGCTCTACTCGTCCGCCGTCTTCTGCTTCGTACCGGAGGTCGCGCTGGCGTTCCACCGGGCGTTGATGGCTGGTGAGGACGACGTCGTCAACCGGCTGCTGGACGGCTTCTTCCGGCCGCTCGTCGAACTGCGCAACCAGGGGCGGGGATACGCCGTATCCCTGGTCAAGGCCGGGGTGCGGTTGCGCGGGCTGGACGTGGGCGAGGTGCGGGCGCCGCTGAGCGAGCCGAGCGCGGAGCATGTGAAGGCGCTGACCGAGCTGATCGAGCGGGGCCTGGAGCTGGTGGGGGAGGGTGGTGCGAGGTGAAGTCCTCCGCCTTTGTGTACCCGTGGGACGTGGTGGGCGACCCGGACGCGGCGGCGCGCATCGCCGACCTGGGCGTACAGCAGGTCACGCTGGCCTCGGCGTACCACTCGACGCGGGCCCTGACCCCTCGGCACCCCGAGCACCGGATCGTGACGGCGCGGCATTCGGCGGTGCTGTATCCGGTGGACGAGGCGCGGTGGGCCGGGCGTGCGCTGCGGCCCTACGAGCAGACATGGGTGGCCGGGGCCGACCCCTTCGGGGAGGCGGCGGAGGCGTTGGCCGGGGCCGGGCTGGAGGTGCACGCGTGGGTCGTGCTGGCCCACAACTCCCGGCTGGGGGACGAGCATCCGGGCACGTCCGTGCGGAATGTGTACGGGGACCGCTATCCATGGGCGCCGTGCATCGGGCGGCCCGAGGTACGGGAGTACCTGGTCGACCTGGCGGCGGAGGCGGCCGTGCGGCCGGGGGCTGCGGGTGTTGAGCTGGAGTCGTGCGGTTGGTACGGGCTCGCCCATCTGCACGCCCACGACAAGATCGGTGGGGTGGGGCTGGGGGAGGAGGCCCAGTACCTGATGTCGCTGTGCTTCTGCGAGTGCTGTTGCGCGGGGTACGAGGGGCTGGGGGCGTCTCCGGAGGAGCTGCGGGCTGCTGTGCGGGGTGCCTTGGAGCCGGTGTGGGCGGGGGGTGCGCCTGGAGTGTTGAGCGCGGATGTGGCGGGCGTCTTCGCGGCGTGGCGGGACGGCGTGGCGAGTGGCTTGCAGCGGGACGCGGTGGCGGCGGTGCGGGCTGCGGCGCCCGGCGGTTTTCAGGTGCTGCTGCACGCGGTGCCCTCGCGGCGGGCGGTGGGCGCCAACGTGGGCGTCGATCCGGCGGATGTGCTGGCGCACGCGGATGGGGTGGTGTTGCCGTGTACGGGCGACGCCGCGGTCCGTACCGCGGTGCTCCCGCCGTTCGTTCCGCACCGGGGGGAGGGGACGGTGCTCGCCGCGAACTTCACGGTGGTGGCGGGGATGGGGGGTCGGCCGTCCTCGCTGGCGGAGGATGCGGCGCATGCGGTGGAGTTGGGCGCGGATGAGATTCGGCTGTACCACGCGGGGTTGGCGTCGGATGGGGATTTGGGGGAGGTGCGGAAGGCGCTGGGGCGCCTGGGGTGACCTTTCCCCCACCCCGCCCCTACCCGACCCGGGGCTCCGCCCCGGCCCCCGGTCGGGGGCTCCGCCCCACCCCCGCCGGGGCTCCGCCCCCGGACCCCGCTCCTCTCGGGCATGCTCAACCCCGGTGACCGGTTTCCCGGCAACCGCTACGTGATGAGCCTGGCCCAGCATCCGCCGGAGCCGCCCACCTCGAGGCCGTCCCCGCCGCGCGGATGCCGGGAATCTACTTGTTGAGCCGGCGTGGTTGGCGTCGACGGTAGAGAGCGAGGTACCGCTGGGACTGACCTGTGCACCCCGCCCGGGCGGACCCGCGGTCCACGAGCGGGCCGTGGTGTACTTCGTGCGTAATCGTTCTTCCCCAGCTACCGCTGCGAGGTGCCTCCTGGCGGAACGGGTGGGCTCCCACCCACTCGGCCGCGCCCGCGTGCGAAAGGCGCCACCACCACCCACCTCGTCGTAGCGTCGTCCCGTCAGCCCAATCGGGCATCGCGGGCGAGGAGTTGGATATGGACGTACACGACACGGCCAAGCGGCTGCGGGCGATCGGCGACGAGCTGTCGGACCGCTTCTACGAGCGGGCCGACGTCGTGCGGACGCTGATCGTCACGCTGCTGGCCGGGCAGCACTCGCTGGTGCTCGGGCCGCCCGGGACGGCGAAGTCCGAGATGGCGCGAGAGCTGACGGGGCGGGTCGAGGGGGCGGCGTACTGGGAGATCCTGCTGTCGAAGTTCACCGCGCCGACGCGGATGTTCGGTCCCATCGACGTCGCCGCGCTCGCCCGGGGCGAGTACCGCCAGGTGTACGACGGGCGCGCCACGACCGCGCACATCGCGTTCATCGACGAGATCTTCAAGTGCTCGACGGCCGCGCTCAACGAGACGCTGGGCTATCTCAACGAGCGGATCTACCACCCCGAGAGCGGCGGCGAGCCGATCCGTTGTCCCCTGATCGGGGCCATCACGGCGAGCAACGAGCTGCCCGGCGGGGAGGATTCGGCCGCGATCTACGACCGGCTGCTGGTACGGATCGAGGTCGGGTACCTGGCGGACCCGTCCAACTTCGCCGCGCTCGTACGGTCCGCCGTCGGCCGTCCGGCGGCGCCGCCGCGGACCACGGTCGAGCTGGCCGCGTTGCAGCACGCCGTGGCCGAGGACGTCCCGGCCGTGGACGTACCCGACGCGATCGTGGACGCGGTGTGCACGCTGCGGGCCGCCCTGCGGCGCAAGGAACTCGTCGCCTCCGACCGGCGCTGGCGGCAGGCGGTGGGGCTGCTCCAGGCGTCCGCGTACCTCGACGGCCGTCCGGAGGTCGGCGAGGCCGATCTGTCGGTGCTGACCCATGTGCTGTGGGATTCGCCCGCGCAGCGCCCGACCGTCGAGCGCGAGGTGCTGCACCTGGTCAACCCCGACGCCAAGGAGGCGCTCGACCTGGCCGACACCATCGAGGAACTGGAGGCCCAGCTCGACGCCATGGCCGGGCAGTCCCGCGAGGCGCTGAGCGAGTGGGTCATCAAGAAGGCCCACAACCAGCTCGCCATGGCGGGGAAGCGGCTGGAGAAGCTGCGGGAGGACGCGGCGCGAGCCGGGCGTTCGACCGCCGCCATCGACCGGGTCACCGGCCGTCAGCGCGCCGTCCGCGCCCGCGTCCTCACCGAGGCGCTCGGCGTGGACGCGAACATGGTGCAGGCCCAGCCGTGAACAGCCTCGACGAGCTGGCGGACCTCGGCGGGACGTGGCTGGCCCGGTGTGCCGCCGCTCCCCGGCGGCACACCGGGGCCGTGGTCGCGGACCGGTTCGACCGCGTCACGTGGCGCGATACGTACGAGCAGTCGGCCGGGCTGCGGGAGGTGGCCGAGGAGCTGACGGCGCGCTACGAGTACGCCAACGACCTGTTGGCCGATGTGTTCCTCGCCGCGTACAAGGTCGGTCCGCGGGTGCGGGAGCCGGAGGAGATGGACCCCTCCCGGCTGGTCAACCACCAGGTCATCACCGCGCTGGTGGAGTCACGGCAGTTCGCCGAGCTGCACCGGGAGACGGCCGGTGACCCCTACGCCGCCGCCATGGCCGTACTCGCCCAGGCCGCCGCGCTGCGCGGGATGCTGGAGCGTTTGCGGGAGGCCCAGGAGCGGGGTGAGCGGGCGGGGAAGGTCCAGCGGGACGCCGAGGGGGCGGCGAGTGTGGTGGGCGAGGCGCTTCAGGGGGCCGCTGACGAGGGCGATGCGGACGGCACCGTGCCGGGCTCGGCCGCCGACGCCGTACGACGGGCCATCGGCGCCGCCGAAGCCGCCGAGGCCGCGGCGCGGCAGGCCGCCGACGGTG
>NZ_RIBZ01000880.1:0-36823 GCF_003721215.1 Streptomyces botrytidirepellens | reverse complement strand
CGCGGGCCACCGAGGCGCCGGGCGCGCGGACGGCGAGCTGCCCGTAGTCGGCCGGGGCCACGGCCCGGCCGCGGGCCCGCAGTTCGCCGACTCCGCGGCGCATGGCGTCGGCGTCGGGTTCGGCGTCCGTTCCTCCGGAGGCCGGGAAGGGGTTGGCCACGCCGGTGACGAACGGCAGCGCGGTCACCACTCCGCTCACGGCTCCGGCCCGTACGGCTCCGGCGCTGCCGCCGCCCACGCGGTAGCGCACGGCGCGGACGTTGCGGAAGCCGGGCGGGACGGCCGCGCCGTTGACGCCGTCCCCGAAGGTCACTTCGCCGGTGTCGTGGTCCACGGTGAACACCCGGTCGTCGGCGCCGTATCCGGCCAGGCTCTCCACCTCGCGCCAGCGGGAGGCGGTACCGGCGGTGGTGCCGAACACGTCGCCGCCCGCGTCGTCGTCGACCTCGATGACCACCGAATTGGCGAGGATGGGCACCTGGCTGAGCTTCATGCGCCGCCGCCCGCTCGCCGTGCCGTCCTGGACGGGCTGGAGCGGCTCGTCGCGGATGGTGCGGGCGGCGGTGGCGGTGACCACGTTGAGCCGCAGCCCGGACAGGACCGGCGCCGGGCCGGGGAACGCGCCGTGCGCGATCCGCAGCCGCAGCCAGCGCAGCAGGGGCCGGGGGCGGGTGCCGGGCGGGCTGCCCGGCTGCCATGAGCGCGGCACCCGCAACTCGACGGTGCCGCCCGCGCTGAGCCCGGCGGTGGAGTCCCGCATCACCTCGGCGGGGACGAGCCGGGTGCCGTCCAGCACGTCCCAGCGCAGCAGCGGCGCCGGTGGCAGCGGCAGGGGCGTCATGCCGCCGGAGTCCGCGGGTGCGGGCGGCGCGGCGACGACCACGAAGCCCAGCGACAGCCGGGGGTAGGGGCCGGCCGGTCCGGCGAGCCCGATCCACAGCCCGTTGCCGGGTTCCGGGTCGCGGCCGAAGGGCGCGAAGGGGCGGCTGGGTCCGGACGGCCCGAGCGGCAGGGTCTCCAGCCGTCCGGCTTCCTGGACGGCGAGGGCGCCGAGGGTGGCCGGTGTGGCGTACAGGTCCTGGTCCGTCTCGTAGACGACCTGCCCGGCCGGGGTGGAGGCCGCGCTCTGGAACCCTGCGGGCACGAGCACGGAGGAGCCGTCGGGCGGGTTGACGGTGAATTCGAGGAGCGCGGCCGCCGCTCCGGCCGGGCGGCGCCGTACGCCGGCCGTCGTCAGGTGTTCGGCGAGCACCTTCTCCGGGAGCCGGTTGACGCGGCCGAGTACGGGTTCGGCGAGGGTGCCGAAGAGGCGGACGAGGGCGACTCCGGCGTCCTGGCGGTCGGGGTCGGTCCAGTCCGGGGTGTAGCCCGCGATGCGGCCGCGGACGGCGGCGCGGACCGCCTCGCGGGTGGCGTCGACGAGTTCGGGCGATACGCCGCTGGGGCCGGGGCCCGGCACGGTCCGCCCGTCCGCCCGTTCCTGCTCCCGGGCGTCCCGCTCCCACCACACGTCGTCGGTCATGCCAGCCCCTCCCCCGGTTCGACGGCGGGCACGATCCGGGTGCGGACCGTGCGCAGGACGGGAAGCTCCCCGGCGGCGAGCGGCACCTCGTCGCACGCCTCGTCGGCGTCGGTCCCGTCGAGGCCGATCGCGACGGCGGCGATGTCCGCCAGGTCTCCCAGCGCCCGCTGTGCGGCGCGCAGCATGGCCGAGGGCCGCAGCGGCTGTCCGAAGGGCCAGCCGTCCTGGTCGTCGCCGCCCACCAGCGGGTCGAGGAAGCGGCGCAGCGCCGCGGTGACCACGGTGGCCACGCGGGTGCGGTCGGCGGGATCGCCGGACAGGTCGACGCGCAGGGCGACATCGCGGTAGCGGGGCCCGCGGACGAAGACCTCGGACGTGAGCAGCCGCGCCTGTTCCAGGCGGGCGGCGACCGCGCACAGCATGCCCGGGTCGGGGAGCGGCGCGGCGACGAAGTCCTCGCGGTCGAGGTCGTCCCGGGGTGCGGCCGGGACGATGTGGACGGTCACCGCGCCGGGCACGGTGGCGCACGGGAAGCCGGGGTGCTCGCCGAGGGCCGGGTAGGCGCGGGCGACGGCGACGCCGGGGGTGGTGCGGGCCAGGGTCACGAAGTCGTCGGCGGTGACCGCGCGGGTCACCTCGCCCAGGGAGGCGGCCGCGCGGCGGCGCGCCTCGGTGACCGTCTCCGGGTCGGCGCCGCCTTCGGCCCGTACGAGGTTGGCGGCGGAGACCGCTTCCGCCGCCGGGATGTCCGCGGCCGGGAGCCAGTTGCCGGTCATGCCGCCGTTGCCGTCCCTGCCTCCGCCGGTGACGTAGACGACCCGCACGTCCGGGTCGGGGCGGGGAACGCGCCCGGTGAGTCCGTCGCCGAACACCAGCGCGCCCTCGGCCCGGTCGAGCACGAAGACGCGGTCGGCCGGTGCGCCGAAGGTGAAGTCCGGCACCGGCTGCCACTCCTGGCCCCCCAGGTGCAGGGTGGCCTCCAGGAGCCGGTCGGCGGCGTCCGGCAGGACGAGATGCTGTCCGGGCAGCCTGAGCCAGGCGCGGATCTGTTCCTGGAGGTCGCTGCCGTCCGCGGTGCGGTGGGTGCGGTGGTGTGCGGCGGACACGTTGACGGCGAGCTGGCGGAGGCGGGGCGGGGCCGCGTAGGTGGCGGCCGGGGTCGACACGAGGAGCCCGGTGTCCTGTGTGGTCCAGTCGGCCGGGGGGTGCAGTCTGACGACACCGGAGCGCCGGAGCCCGGCCGTGCCGTCCTCGACCTTCTCAAACGTGCCGGAGGTGTCCGTGCCCGGCCGGAACCAGGACCAGGTCAGCTCGGCGGGCGGCGGTACGCCGTCGATCGCCCCGGGCAGCCACGACGGTACGCACGCGGCGGGCGCGTCCAGCTCGACCAGCAGGCTGATCGGGCCGGGCGCGGGGTGCGCTCCGGTGAGCGGGAGGGTGAACCGGGCCTCGGCCGGGGCGCCGTCGCTCGCGAGCAGGGCGATGCCGCGGCGGGCCCGCAGGTCGGCCGTGCGGTCGCGGTCGGTCCACACGGTGATCTCGCCGCCCTCGGTGAGCGGGAAGGCGGCCACGTCGTGGTCGAGGGTGAACACGATGCGGCCCGTGGGGTCCCGGGTCAGCGCCGTCCCGGCGGGGACGACGGGTACGGCGGTGTCCTCCTGCCGGGCGGCGAGGTGCAGCACGGTGGCGGCGGGGCGGGCGGGGCGCGGCGGTTCGATGTCGAGGAGGCGCAGTATGGCGACCACGAGCGCGTCCGGCACCTGGTCGAGCCAGTACAGCCGCTGTTCGAGGAGGTAGGCGAAGAGTTCGAGGAGGGTGACGCCGGGGTCGACGGGCGCGTGCAGCGTCCAGGTGCCGTCGGACTCGGCGGGGATGCGGCGGCGGATGGCCGCCATCATGTCGGCCCAGGTGAGGTCGTCCAGCTTCGGCGCGGGCAGCGTCATGGCGTCCCCCCGGTGCGGCCCGTGAGTCCGGTGTAGAACGGGAACACCAGGTTGGCCTTGGTGTTGCTGCGCCGGATGCGGTAGACGACCGAGACGGTGATCCGCGACTCGTCGGCCGGATCGGCCTCGGCGCGGACCTCCTCCAGTTCCACCCGCGGCTCGTGGTCGCGGACGGCGGCCGCGATCGACTGCTCCAGGTCGCGCAGGTTCTGCACACTGCCCGGCGCGAACAGCAACTCGTGGGCGCGGGTGCCCAGTTCGGGCCGCATGACGCGTTCGCCGGTGCCGGTGAGCAGCAGGGCACGCAGACAGTGCTCGATGCTCTCCTCGCCGATGGCGTAGCCGAGCCGCCCGGACGCGTCGGGCAGGATCGGGAACCGCCAGCCGGTCCCCAGGAACTCCTCGCTCATGCCGTCCTCGCCTTCTTCGCCAGTACGGCGGGGGTGAGCGGCGGGGTCGGCGGGCCGGTCGGCCCGGCGGCGGAGGGGTGGGTGTGGGTGTTGAACGCCTGGAGCAGCGCGTTGCCGAGGACGAGGGGTTCGGTGGCGCCCCCGCCGAGGTCGATGGACGGCGAATCGACGGTCACCTTGGGCGCCTTGAGGGTGATGTCGCCCTGGGCGGTCACGGTGACGCTGCCGCCCTCGGCCGCGGTGATCTTGATCGCCTTGCCCTGGTCGTCCAGCTCCACCACGTGTCCGGCGGCGGAGGTGATCCGTACGGCGGCCTTGGACTCGGTGTCGTCGAGGAGCACTTCGTGGCCGTGCCGGGTACGGATGATCTTCTGGTCGCGGCCGTCGGTGCGGGCGGTCGGCGGCTTGTCCTCGCCGTTGTAGAGGCCGCCCAGGACGATCGGGTAGCGCATGTCGCCGTGGACGAAGGCGACGAGCACCTCGTCGCCCTTCTCGGGCACGAACACCGAGCCGTAGCCATTGCCCGCGTACAGCTGGCTGACCCGCACCCAGTCGGTGACGGTGGTGTCGTCGAACCAGGGGAACTTCAGCTTGACCTGGCCTTCGTCGTCGCCCTCGTTCTCCACGACGAGCGCTTGGACGACGCCGTAGTAGCGCTTGTCGGTGGAGCGTGCGCGTGGCGTGCCCCTCATGGTCACTGATCCCCCTGATGGATCCGCCGTGCGGTGAACTGGGTGAAGAAACCGCTGGTGTTGAGGGTGTGCTCGACCCGTTTGACGAAGTACGTGCCGGAGAAGCGGCGGCCGAGGCCGTAGATCTCCAGGTTGTCGCCGGGCCGCAGCTCGGGCAGCCCCGCCACCTTGCCGGTGGCGGTGATGAACTCGTACGCCCGCTCGCGCAGCAGGCTGATCGCCAGTTCGCGGGCCTCCTGGTCGCTGCCGACGGGCGCGTCGACCATGACCTCCTGGCGGCCCTGGAGGGTGGACTCGGCGACCTGCGGCCCGCTCTGCCCGTCGGCCGTGTTCTGCCCGGCAGGGAGGTTCTCGGCGGTCGCGGTGAACGCGATGGCCTGCTTGGTACGGGGGTCCCAGCCGCGCACGGTGACCTTGCTGACCTGCTGGGACACCGTCAGCGTCGGGGTGAACTCGATCAAGTTGGGGATCAGCCCCGCGGGCTGCCCGGTGGGGCCGGTGCTCAGCCCCGGTGCGTACGCCAGCCGGTACACCCGGATCGGGCGGCCGTCGCGGCCGTCGGTCGGCTTGATGAAGTACAGCGTGTCCTCGCCGGTCTGCGCGTCCGGCAGGATGTAGCAGTCGAAGTCCAGCCGCTTGGCCCGCTCCAGCAGGAACGTGGCGTCGTCCTGGTTCTTCTGCACCACCAGGTCGTGGGTGGGCCCTTCCCTGGTGACCTCGATGCGCAGGTGGTTGCGCTGGGCGATCTGCTCGGCGATGCGCCAGTCGGGCAGATTGCGGTAGATCTTGGTCTCGTTCTCGGCGGGCTTGCGGTCCTTCAGCCGCAGCAGCCCGTCCACGCCGCTGACCTGCACGGTGGGCGAGGCGCCGTCGGTGAACTTCGGGCTGAGCGTGGAGATGGTCCCGGTGGCGACGGTGAGCAGCTTGTCGGCGTAGCCGAGCCGGACCGAGACCCGGCCGCCGAGCCGGAAGCTCGCCGAATCGCTGTGCTTGAACCGCAGGTTCGCGTCGTCCCAGTTGTTCAGGGTGAGATCGAAGCCGGACATCTCGTCGATGTCCCGGTTCACCTTGATGTCGATGATGTCGTTCTTGGTGGACGGGTCCATCTCCAGGCCCTCGATGCGCACGTCGAACTCGGGCGCGTACCGGTCGGGCGAGGCGACCTCGGGTGCCGGGGTGCTCATCGCGCCCTCCTCACGGCAGCCGGGGCACGGTCAGCACCCGGCCCGGCCTAAGATCGCGCGGGTCGCTGATGCCGTTGGCGCGCGCCAGCTCCCGCCAGGCGTCGGGCCGCCGGTACAGCGCGGCGGAGATGGAGCTGAGCGTGTCGCCGCGGCGCACCACATAGCTCTTCTCCACGGTGGGCGAGGAGCGCGGCGTCTCGGCGACCTGTACGGCGGCCGTACGGAACTCCTTGAGCGAGAGGTCCAGCATGGCCCGCAGCGGCACCCCGTCCGGCCGGAACATCTGGTAGTTGACGTCGAGCTTCTCCACGACGCCGGTGAAGACCTCCTCGTCCCAGACGAAGCGGACGACCGGTGGCGCGTGTTCGCGGCTGTCGGGCCGCAACAGGTTGCGCAGCGCGTTGACGTAGGCGGTCCGTACGTTCTCCAGGGTGTCGGAGGTGTCCACCAGCGCCTGGACGGTGAGGGTTTCGGTGCCGCCGCGGACGTACTGGAGGGGCGGGGTCTCCAGGCCGGGGATGGTGATCTCGGCGAACGTGTTGCTCTTGCTCAGCTTGTAGTCGGTGGGGTTGAACCGCAGCGGGATCCGCCGCTGCCGCTCGTCGGCGATCACCGGGCGGACGATCTCCAGACGGGCCCGGGCGGCGCCCTGGCGGGCGAAGGACACGGGAGTGACGCTCATTGCCGGTCCTCCCCGTCGCCGAAGCGGCGTTCGGCCCTGGTGTGCTCGGCGCGGGCGCACTGCTCCTCGTACAGCCTCGCCCAGGCCTGGATGTGCTTGTTGAACAGGCGGGTGAACACGGCACCGTCGTCGCCGTCCACCTGGAACCGGACCTCCAGCTGGTGAATGGTCACCTTCGGCATGCCGGTCACCTCCCCGGGCCCAGGCGCGACAGGGCGTTCGCCGCGGTGTCCTGGAGGACCTTCGTCAGCCCCTCGTGGGCGATCTCCAGCGACTCGACGGCGATCGCGTTCTGCTCCGCGTGCAGGTCCGGGCCGCTCCACTTGGCGGCGAGCCCGCCGTGGAAGGCCCAGGCCGCGCCGGGCACCCCGTCCGGGCCGAGCACGATGACGGCACCGTCGCGGCGGGCGCCGAGGGAGTCGGCGAGCCCGGCCTGGTACCAGGACCACAGCCCCGGGTCGCGCACCACGCCGCGCTTGAGGGTGATGCGGTTCCAAGAGTGGCGCAGCGGCAGCTGGTGGACCGAGTCGTTGCGGCCGCCCTCCGGGTAGCTCGTCACCTCCAGCTGCGCACCGAGCCCGGTGACCTCCTGGAACGCGCCGGACGCGGCCAGCGGCAGCAGCAGCGCCTGCGCGGGCGGGAGATAGGCGTCGCCGGGGTCGAGGGTGACCAGGAAGCGGTATTTGGGCAGGGGATCCAGGGTCATGCCTCGATTACCTCCAGGTCTCGGTCCTGGCCGAGTACGAGACGGAGCCGGATGAACTCCATGGGGACGGCCGGGGCGACCTCGATCTCGCAGACCAGCTGCCCCGGGTCCTGTTCGGGCGGGTTGTTGGTGTCGTCGCACACCACCCGGAACGCCTGCTCGGGCCGCGCCCCGGCGAGCGCCCCGGCGCGGAACGCCGACAGGAGGACGGAGGTCAGTGCCCGCACCAGGGTCAGCCGCAGTTCGGGCGAGTTGACGTCGAACACCAGCGGGCCGGCCGTCCGCCGGATGGCCCGTACCAGCAGGTGCACCAGTCTGCGGTGGGCGATGTAGCGGGTGCGCGGGTCGGTGGACAGGGTGCGTCCGCCCCACACCATCAGCCCCCGCCCGCGGGTGCACCGGATCAGGTCGATCCCCGCGTCGAACAGCCGGAGCTGCTGCGGTTCGGGGTACTCGGCGGCGAGGTCGACCGCCTCCAGGATCACGGCGTTCGCGGGCGTGTGGTGGGCGCCGCGCTCGCCGTCGAGGCGGGCGATGACGCCCAGGACGTGCCCGGACGCCGGGACGGTCCGCAGGTCGTGCCCGTCGGGGACGCGCAGCGGCGGGTGGTAGACGGCGGCGCAGCCGAGCAGCCCGCTGTCGCCGGTGGCCACCAGGGACTCCGCCCAACCGACCGCCTCGTCCACGGAGGACAGCCGGGGCGGTACGTCCAGGACGGCGAGCCGGTCGTGCAACGGCTCGATGCCGCGCAGCAGTTCGAGCACCAGGTCGGTGTGGGTGGTGCCGGACAGGTCGGTGCCGAGGTCCGGCAGCGCCACCAGCGCCGGTTCCGGCAGTTCGGACTGTACGGTCACGGCGTCCGCGTACGCGTCGCGGGTGGGCGCCGCGTCGGCGCCGCCCGTGAGCGTCAGGTCCCAGGACATCGTGATCGGGCCGTTCTGTTGTGGCGGTGGTGGTGGCCCGTTCGGGACCAGCCGGATGTAGCGGGACGCGGTCAGCCGGTCGGCCACGTCGGCGAGCGGCATCCCGGGGAAGGTCTCGGGCGGCTCGTCGGGCGGCGTGACCCGGACGCCCACGGTGGGCGGTCCGGCGACCGTGCTGGCCTGGTAGCGGACGGCGACGCGCACGCCGTTGGCCCAGGCGCCGGGGCTGGTGGCGACCACCTGGTAGCCGGTGGCGGCCAATCCGCTCAGGGGACCGGCCGCCCACCGTGTCCGGGCCGTGGTGGCCGGCCCGGACACGCGGAGCACCCAGGCGGTGCGGCCGCCGTTCTCGAAGAAGCCGCGCAGTGCGTACGGAGTGGCGAAGGCGCCGTCCGGCGGTCCGAAGGCGGCCACGACGTCGTTCCAGCTCTCCACGCGCAGCGGAGTGCCGACCGGGCCCCGGCGGAGCCGGCCCAGGAAGGCCGCCACGTCCGTGCGCAGCGGCTCCGTGCCGGGGTCACGGGTCGCGGACGTCAGGGATACGCCGGGAAGCGCTTCGCCGGCCATGTCAGGCGTCGATCTCCAGCTTCTCGACCGCCAGGACGAGGGTCTCCATGGCGATCTCGTTCTTGGTGGCGCTGAGCGTCGGGCCGGTGTACTTGGTCGGCCAGCCGCGGTCGAAGTTCCAGCGCATGGCCTCCTGGCGGTTCTCGTCCAGCAGCACGATCGACCCGGAGGTGCGCCGCACCTTGCCGTTGAGCGCTTCGACCACCCAGTTCCAGAAGCCGACGTGGCCGGTGATGCCGCGCTTGAAGGTGAGGTTGGTGAACTTCTTCAGCCCGGGGATCTTGCGGACGGTGATGTCCTCGCTCCCGGTGCGGTACTCGATCGGCGGGACTTCCAGCTCCAGCCCGCTCACCTCGGTGAAGGACCCGCTCACCGCGACCCCGTCGTCGCTGACGTTGGTCACGATGATCTGGAAGTTATATGACGCGTAGGGATCGTCCCTGGTGACGGGCGGCATGATGGCCTCTCCTCGGTCCTCGGTCGGGCGCTCAGGCGAGCTGGTTCTCGCGGGTCTTCTGCTGGATCCGGAAGATCACGAACTCCGCCGGGAAGACCGGCGCGACACCGATGACGCAGATGAGCCTGCCGTTGGCGAGGTCGTCCTCGGTCATCGTGGTGCGGTCGCAGGCGACGAAGAACGCCTCGTCGGCGGTGGTTCCGGCGAGCGCGCCGCTGCGCCACACGGTGGTGAGGAAGTTGGTGACGGTCTGCCGGACCAGGGCCCACAGCGCCTCGTCGTTGGGTTCGAACACCACCCACTGGGTGCCCTCGTCGATGGACTCCTCCAGGTAGAGGAAGAGCCGCCGGACGCTGACGTACTTCCACGAGCTGTCCGAGGAGAGCGTGCGCGCGCCCCACACCCGGTGGCCCATTCCGGGGAAGAACCGCAGCGCGTTGATGCCCTTGGGATTGAGCAGGTCCTGATGGCGCTTGGTGACGTCCTGGGCGATGCCGTCGGTGAGCCGGATGCCCCGGATGACGGCGTTCGCCGGTGCCTTGTGCACCCCGCGCTCCACGTCCGTGCGGGCGTAGATCCCGGCCATGTGGCCCGACGGCGGCACCTCGGTGTCGCGGCCCGTCGACGGGTCGCGGGTGACCAGCCACGGGTGGTAGAGCGCCGCGTACTTGGTGTCGAACGGCTCGCGGAACGCCTGGATGCCCTCGGTGTCCAGGCCGTCCTGCGGATCGAGGATCGCGAACCGGTCCCGGAGCAGCTCGCAGTGGGTGACCAGGGCGGATTCGACCGTCCCCGACCACACCCCGGGCACCGCGCAGACGGCCACCTCGTCGATGTCCTCCAGCGCGGCGATGCCGGTGCGCTTGCCGCTGCCGCCGTCCTCGCCGACGAAGTCGGCCACGCTCAGGCTTCCGTAGGCGTCGTCGCCGTCCGCCAGGGTCAGCCAGGAGCCGACCGCGGGCACGGGGAACTTCGCCGGGTCGGTGGACAGGCCGGACAGCGCGGTCGCCCGCACCAGCTGCGAGCGGACCGCCAGGGTGGTGGCCAGGTTCGACGGCGCGTCGCCGGTGAGCCTCAGGTTGCGGTACGTCTCCGACACCACGGTCCCGGACGGGTCGGTGAACCGCGCGTCGACCTGCGCCTCGACCAGGTGCAGCCGGTCGGTTTCGAACAGCGTGCCGGGCACGTTGCCGTCGAGGGTGACGACGTCCGCGGCGACCGACTGGACGGTGCGGATGGTCAGGTTGGTGCCGTCGTCGAGCTGGACGACGGCGCCCTGGTACAGCCTGCTCGCCCCGCCGACCCGCAGCGCGGGCCCGGCCGAGGTGTTGCCCCGGCGCACGCGGCGCACCAGCAGCCCCTTGCGCCATGCCTCATGCGAGGTGCCGGACGGCAGGGTCAGCGTCACCTTTCCGTCGGCGGGTTGACCGAGCTGGACCTTGAACCGGCCGGTGCCGATCTGCACCCAGACGTCGGCGGGCAGGTCGTCGGGGTCGAGTCCGGTCCTCGCCGCCACCTCGACCGTCTCGCTGTCCGCGTCGGCGTCCGCGGCCAGCTGCGTGATGAACAGCGCGCCCTCCTGCGGATCCGGCAGCACCGGCAGCGCGGCCCCGGACATGGGCTGGATCCGCACCTGGACACCGCTGCCCCACCCGCCGGGGCTGACGGCGGTGAACTCCAGGGTCTCTTCCGTGCTGCGCGTCCCGATCTGCACATAGTCGCCGCGGGCCGTCCTGACCTCCGCGGGCAGCTCGGCGTCGAGTTCGATCCGGTGGGCGTTGGCGTCGTAGGCGGCGACCCCGGCGGTGTGGATCGACTGCTGGTCGTCGCCCCGGAAGATCTCGACCTGCTGCCCCACGCCGGTGAAGCCGATCAGGTGGCCGAGCTCCAGGCGTGTCGCGCCCTTGGCGGCGTCACCGGCGACCGGGCTCACCAGGCCGTGGCCCAGGACGCCCGAGGCCGGGGTCGCCTGCTTGCTGGCGACGCGCTTGACGTACAGGCGCTGGCCGCCGTTGTCGAAGAACCCCTTGACCGCCAGCGGGAACAGCCACCAGCGGCCGCCTTCGGCGGGGTCGCCCGCCCAGGTGTCCCGGATCAGGGCGTCCGGCTCGGGGACGAACCCGCCGAACGTGTTCTGGAACTCCAGGAAGTTGGTGACCAGCTTGGGCTTGCCGGTGTACGGGCCGCGTACGGTGACCCCGGCCATGCCGGCCGTGCTGGTGCTCACCCCCGCGATCGGCCGTGGGCCCGCATCGACCTCCTCGATGTAGACCCCGGGGCTCAGATACTCCGCCATGGACGGCTCCTTAACTCTCGCGGATCTCTATGACGTGCCGGCGCTCGATGTCCTGCGGCAGCCGCACGACCAGCGATCCGGTCCTGCCCGGCCGCTCGGTGGCGCGCAGGCGGAAGGTCTCCTCGACGGCGTGCTCACCGGCCTTCTCGCCCTCCCACCGCAGGGCGAGCCGGAAAGCGCCCGTGGCGTCGGACAGGGTGCGCTCGTGCCATGGCGTCAGGTCCCGGCTGGTGTGCCCCTGGGCCTCCACCAGGGCGCCCGCGATCGGCTGGGCGGTGGCCGCGTCGACCACGGCGCCGTGCACCGTGCGCGCACCCGGCGGATAGGGGAAGGAGACGGCAGGCAGCAGCCGCACCAGCCGCGGTTCGGCCGCGACCGCGGGCGGGTGGGCGTCGTCGTACGGGTGCACCAGGAACTCGACGCCCACCGGACCGGACGAGAACGGCTGGTCGTCCGCCGGGTACAGCGGCTGGTAGCCGGCGGCCGCGAAGCGGGCCCGGTGGCGCCGCGGCGGGGCCGCCCACGGCTCCCCGCACCGGCCCAGCCCCGGATAGGCGAAGGCGCCGCCGGGGGTGCGCACCGCCACGTCGTCCAGCGGCAGCCAGGCGCCGTCCTCGAACCGGTCCAGCTGGACCGTCACCCCGGCGGCGCGCACCCGCCGGGCGTAGTCGTCGAACGGGATGAACCAGGCGGGGCTGTGGAGCGTCGAGCGCTCCAGCGATCGGAAACGGCTCATGGCGTCGCCGCCCCGCTGATGGTCCGGCTCCGCACGGGCCGTACCGCCGTGTCGACGGCGGAGTCCAGGTTGACGACGCGGACCTCGTAGTTCAGCGACAGCCGGTACGGCTTCTGGATCGCGTACCAGACCCAGGACTTCTGGTCCAGGGTGAGCGGGGTCAGGCTGAGGTGCAGCGAGTCGGTGCTCGCCGCCAGGCTGCCGGACAGCTGGGTGCCGTCCAGGATCGCGTCGTCGTAGAACGTCTGCATCGCCCGGCCGAGCATCCGGTGCTGGGTCTCCTGGTCGCCGCCCCAGGGGGTGACCAGATAGCGCAGCAGCAGGGCCATCGGCGGCTTGCGGGTGACCGGCGGGTCGGGCGGCTGGGAGCGCACCGGTGGCCGGTTGCGCGACGTCGGGTCCTCGGCGATCTCGTAAAGGAACACGGTGAGTTTCGGCGGCGGTGTCTGCACCGTCTCGGAAAGGTCGTTGAGTTCCGCGATCGGCGGTTCCACCTGGCTGAGCCCGCGCAAGGACTGGGTCAAGGTCTCCACGATGACCGTCGAGACGTCGGCGATGACGCCGAAGTCACCCATGCGAATCCTCCCCGTGCTCCGCGCCCGAAAGCGTGCCTCGATGAGGATGCAGGACCCGGCGTGGCGCAATCGCGATTCACCCATCACACGAGCGTCACCAGCCCGTTTCCGCCCCACGGCGATGACGTCGGCGGTCACGCGCCGACAACGCCGGGGTGACACGGATAAGGCATATTTTCCTTCCATGGAAATCCACTCAGAGCAGGCCGGCGTCCTGATCCTCCGAGTGTGGGTGGAAGAGGGGAGGCCGGACGGCTTCCGGGCGCGCATTGTGCTGACGGGCGGGCGGCACCAGGCGCCTCCGACCGCGGTGAGCGCGGTCGACGATGTGCTCGAGGCCGTGCGTGCCTGGCTCGATCAGCTGCTCGAACCGACGCCGGACAGGTGACGTTTCCGCGACGTCCCGGTGATGCCCGGCCGTTTAGCGTTCTGTACCCGAAGGGCAGGGCGCACGATCATGAATTGCTCGTAACATGGCTGGGGAACATCCCGATTGCCACTATGGGATCATTCGCTGAAGCCAATATCGCCCGGGGGGCCGATGAGCGCAGAGGGCCACGTCATTACGTTGAGGCTGCTCAAAAGCTTCGCGTTATCGGTCGATCATAAACGCGTTCCCCTTTCTTCCAGCGCCCAGCGCCTCCTCGCGTTCCTCGCCCTCCAGGACATGCCACGAACGCGCACGTATGTGGCCGGAATGCTGTGGCCCGACGTTACGGCGTCCCGCGCCAACGCCAACCTCAGATCGTCTTTGTGGCGCGCGACCCGAACGGGGCATCAGGTCATCGACGCGTCCACGCAGGAACTGGCGATCGCCAGACACATCGACGTGGACATCCACGCGGCGGCCACGCGTGCGCACCAGCTGCTGGACATGGCACACCCCTGCGACGACATCCTCACCGCCCAGACGCGCGCGGACCTCTCGTCCGACCTGTTACCCGAGTGGTCGGAGAACGAGTGGGTGCTGATCGAGCAGGAGCAGTACCACGAACTCCGGCTGTACGCCCTGGAGGCGATGACCGAGCGGCTGACGGCGGCGGGCCGCCACGGTGAGGCCGTCGCCTCCGGGCTGGCCGCCGTGCGCGCGGAACCCCTGCGGGAGAGCGCTCATCGCGTCCTGATCACCGCACATCTCGCCGCCGGCAACAGGGGCGCGGCGCTGCGGCAGTTCGAGCAGTGCCGCCGGGTGCTGCTCGACGAGCTGGGGCTCGAACCCTCCCAGGCGCTGCGGAGTCTCGTGCCGTCCCATCCCCCGCACCCGCCCGCGCCCGAGGGGGCGGCGCCCCAGAAGGCGCCCCAGAAGCCGCGGCGCGTCATGGTCCGCCGCCCGGCGAGCGATGTGCTGGTCGAGGGCGCGGGCGGGCGGTGAGCCCTGCCCGCCTGTGCCGCTCAGCAGCCCAGCCCGTCCCGGTGGGACCAACGCGGCTCACCGGGGCTGTCGTAGGGCTGCGGGGGCTCCCTCCTGGACTCCCCGTGGGCGGCGCCCCGCGCGGCCCGCATGTGGTCGCAGGCCCGGGAATCGGGGCTGAAGTCGATGCCGGTGGCGGCCGCGAGTGCCGCGAAGAAGCTCTCGCCGAACTCCGACTGCTTGGTGGTCGTCCAGGTGTACGTCTCGCAGTCGCGTAACGCCCGCATCATCATGCGGCTGCCGTAGCCCCGGCGCTGCCATCGTTCGGCGACCCGGATCTTCCGTACCAGGCCCCTCCGGCACACGCCGCACACCTGCCAGCTGAGCCGGGCGAAGTCCTCCCCGTCCGGCACCTGGCACACCCGCAGTTGCCGGTATCCGGCCGGGGCGCCGGGCGGGAAGTACGCCCAGACCTCCCCCTCTTCCGTGGGGCGTCCGGGCTCGCGCCCGGATAACGCGCCCAGCAGCCGGGCCCATAACCCGGACCGCTCGCCCGCCATCAGCGGCCGTATCCGTCGGCGGTGCTGATTCTGTGCACGTCCTCGGCGGCTTGCCGTCTCACGTTCCCACGCTCCTTCTCGCGTCCCCGGCCGGCCCTCGTCAGGCCCGGCGGGGCCAGCCTGCCCCACCCGGCCCCCACCCGACAGGTCGCAAATAACCGGCACATGGTTCCGGATGGCGGGTGGTGCGCGAGGCCCTCTCATGCTTCCAGGACGACACCTCCGCCCGCGCGTCTCGTTCGCCCTGTTCGAGGGTGGGGCGGTCTACCGTGTGCAGGGGACCGGCACCTATCTGCTGCCGATGGAGGCCATCGGCAGCGACGGCAGGGGCATGAACCCGGCGGCCGGCGGCGACTACTCCCAGCTCCCCTGGCGCCTGGGGCTGCTCACCCGGACCAACACCAGCTGCTGAGGCACCACCTGCTGAGGCGGGAAGTTCGGCGCCCCCCGGTTCACGGTGTGCCCCGGGGGCGCACATCGACGCAGATCCAGTCGTACTGGCCGTAATGCAGCAGCTCAGCGCCCTCGAAGAGGGTCACCGAGGAGTCGCCGTACTCCCAGACCACGCCCCGCTCGGCATCCAGCGCCTCGTCCGGTGGCCGTGACACCGGCTCGCCCAGCCGCGCGCGCAGCAGTTCCTCGGCCGCACGGAACGCGGAGGCCCAGTCGTCCTCGGTGGCCTCCGGCCGCCACCGCCACCCGGTGAAGGCGTCGAACTCCCAGACCTCCTCCGGGGGCAGCGGCTCCCCGCCGGGGTCGGTCACCTCGAACGCGCCGTACGCCAGGGGCATCAGTACCCCGCGGTCCTCCCGGCATCCGGGGTGGGCGCACGCCACCTCCGTACCTTCCTCCTCGCAGCCGGGATGGTTGCCGATCCACAGGTGCCAGCCCTCTTCGCGTTCCTCGCCGGGCGGTGGCCATATCTCCATCTCCAGGATGACGGGCTCGCCGTCACGCCCGGACAGCTGCCAGCCGTTGCGCACGAAAAGGTCCTCATAGGCCGGGTACGTCCAGGTCAGTCCCGCGAACTGGAGTGCACGGTCCAACCACTGGCCGTCCGCCTGCGTCATCATCGCCATGCGCGGGACAGTACCCGGCACGCGGGGAGGGCCATGGAGGCGTACGCGCTCGCGCCGGTTATCGTGTCGAGGCACATCGAGCAGGTCAGAACGAAGAGGGATGCTGGTGTCGGACAAGGGGCCGCTGGTCGCGGATCGGTACCGGCTGACCGAGCGGATCGGCAGCGGCGGCATGGGCACCGTGTGGCGTGCCGAGGACCATGTGCTGGGCCGCCAGGTGGCGCTCAAGCGGATACACGCTCCGCACCATCTCTCCGACGACGAACTCTCCACGCTGTACGAGCGCACCCGCCGCGAGGCGCGGAGCGCCGCCCGCATCACGCATCCGAACGTGGTCGTCGTCCATGACGTCGTGGACGACGACGAGGGGCTGCCGTGCATCGTCATGGAGTACGTGCCGTCCACCACCCTCGGCGCGCTGCTGAAGGAGCGCGGTACCGTCCTGCCCCAGGAGGCGGCGCGGATCGGGCTGGGCATGGTCGCCGCGCTCCGGGCCGCGCACGCGGCCGGGGTGCTGCACCGTGACGTCAAGCCCGGCAACGTGCTGCTCGGCGCCGACGACCAGATCGTCCTCACCGACTTCGGCATCGCCGTGACCAGCGGAACGTCGACGCTGACCCGGACCGGCGAGATGATCGGCTCCATCGAGTACATGGCCCCGGAGCGGGTCAGGGGCCGCAAGCCCGGCCCCTTCTCGGACCTCTGGGCGCTGGGCGCGACGCTCTACCAAGCGGTGGAAGGACAGCCCCCGTTCCGGCGGGACACGGCGATCGAGACGGCCTACGCCAACGCCGTCGACCCGCTGCCGCCCCTGCGCCACGCCGGGCCGCTGGCGCCGCTGATCGAGGCGCTGCTGGCCAAGGAGCCCGACGAGCGCCCGTCGGCGGAGGAGACGGAGCGGGAGCTGAAGTCCGTGGTGGCGGAGGAGCCGACCCGGGGCCGGGCCCCACGGCAGGATGTCCCGGTCCCGGCCGCCGCCCCGCCACCGTCCGGGACCGTGGCCACGCCCGAGCGAACCGGCGGCGGCCCTCGCAAGCGGCGCCGCGTGGTGTGGAGCGCCGCGGCGGTGGCGCTCACGATCCTGGCCGTGGCCGGTGCCACCTACATGTGGCCGGACGGCGGCGGGCAGCGGGGCGGCGGCGAGGCGAAGCCCTCTGCCTCCGCTCCCCCGCCCGTGCCCCGCGGCTACCACCTGGTCGAGGAGAAGAAGCTCGGCGTCTCCTTCCCCGTACCGAACGGGTGGAAGCCGCGCGACCGAACGGGCGACGGTGTCAAGTACATCGACCCTTCCGGCCTGGTCGAGATCACGATCGGCACGGTGGACCCCGCCGGGCCGTCGCCCGTGGCGCACTTCCGGGACATCGAGGCGAACACGAAGAAGAACTACGACGTGTACCGGCGCCTGCGTCTGGACCGCACCACCTTCCGGGGGCAGCCCGCGGCGATCTGGGAGTGCACGTTCGACGGCAGGGTGCGCACGTTCCGCGCCATCGACCTCGGCTTCGGGCGGGAGGGCGGCAAGGAGTACGACGTGTACCTCTCCGCGCCCGATGAGCAGTGGGACACCTACCGTCCCGTCTTCGACAAGGTGAAGGAAGGCTTGCGCACCCACTGACGAGCCGACGCGGGCTCGTCACCGCACGCGGGTGTACTGGTTCACGCCGTCGTCGAACGCCACCGTCACCTGCCCGCGGAGCACCAGGACGTCCAGGTGGGCGGCGGTCTCGTTGACCGCGAGCATCTGGTTGAAGGCGCTCAGGCTTCCGAACGGCACGGCCCGGCGCGTCCAGGCGAGCCCCCGCGCCACCGCGTGGGCGTCGAGCGTGTCCTCGCCCAGCGCGGCCAGGCTTGCCGCCAGCCGGTCGTCGTGGTGGGCGAGCAGTTCACCGACCCGGGTGTGGGCGCTGTCGGTGACCGGGCCGTGCGCGGGCAGCAGGCGGGCGTCGGCGTACCGGGTCATCAGCCGCAGCGAGTCCAGGTAGTCGGCGAGCGGACGGCCGCCCGGCTCGGACAGTTCGAAGCCGATGGAGGGGGTGATGTGCGGCAGGACGTGGTCCCCGGAGAACAGCAGTCCGCGCTGTTCGTCCAGGAACACCACATGGCCCTTGGTGTGTCCGGGGGTGGGGACGACCCGCAGCTCGCGGTCGCCGAAGCGGAGGGTTTCGGCGCCGAGCCAGTGGTCGGGGGCCTCCCACACGCTCGGGTCGTAGCCGCCGTGGTCCATCGCCTCGATGTGGTCGGCGAGTTCCCCGGCTCCCGCGGCGCGCAGGGTGCGCAGTGAACCGACGGGCTGGTCGCTGCGCAGCCGGTCGAGCATCTCCAGTCCGGGCCGCTCGCCCGCGCCGAGGTAGACGCGCGAGCCCAGCAGGCGGCGCAGCTCCACGGCGTGGGTGTAGTGGTCGCGGTGGATGTGGGTGACCAGGATGTGGCTGATGTCGCCGGGGTCGCGGTCGATGGCGGCAAGGGCCTCCTCGAGCGTCTTGCGCGCCTCGGGGATCGCCCAGCCTCCGTCGATCATGACGATGCCGCCGTCGTCGTCCAGGTCCTCCAGGAGGTAGACGTTCACCGCGTGCAGGCCGTCGTTGGGCAGGGGCAGCGGCACGCGGTGCACCCCGGGCTGTACGGTCTGGACTCCGGCCGCCGCCCAGGGGCCCTGGTCGAACCGCGCTGTCATGTTTCTCCTCGTTGGTGCAGACTGAGGGCCAGGTCCCGGGCCCCGCCCCGGTCGAGCTTGCCGACCTTCGTCTGGGGCAACTCGTCGGTACCGTACACGTATTCGGGCCACTTGGTCTTGGACAGTCCGATGCTCTCCAGGTGGCCGGTCATCTCGGCCAGGTCGATGCGGCCGCCGTCCGTGGTGACGACGAGCAGCGCCACGCGTTCGCCGAGGACATCGTCGGGGACCGGCGCCACACACGCCCGGGCCACGCGCGGGTGGGCCGCGACCGCGCGCTCGATCTCCGTGATGTCGATGTTGCGGCCGCCCCGGATGATGATGTCCTTCTCGCGTCCCATGATGGTGAGGGTGCCGTCCTCATGGGTGACCAGCAGATCGCCGGTGGGCAGATAGCCGTCCTCCGTCAGCGCCGGCGGAACGGCCCTTCCGTCACCGGCGTATCCGAGGAAGAGGGACGGACCGCGCACCTGTGCCCGGCCGGTCACACCGGGGCCCGCCACGTGGCCGTCGGGGGTGAGCGCGCGCACGTCCGTGCCCGGGAAGGGGCGGCCGTCCCTGCCGAGCCGGATCTCCTCGGGGTCGTCGGGGCTCGGCGAGGTGTGGCCGAGGCACTCGGACATGCCGAAGACCCGCAGGATCTTCGTGCCCAGGGACCGTTCGGCGCGGGCCAGGGCTCCGCGGTCCATGGGCCCGCCGCCGACGGTGATGGACCGGACGCCCCGGAGGATGCCGGACCCGGCCGCCGCGTCGCCCATCTGGAGCACCATGGTCGGTACGCACATGGTCCAGCGGACACCGGCCTCGGCCATGCGCCGCGGCGCGAGGGCCCGGTCCCATTTCCCCGTCATGACGAGCGGCCCCCGCAGCAGCAGGGAGAGGTAGACGCCGAAGCAGTACGCGGCCGTCGAGGACAGCGGGACGATCGCGGCGACGGCGTCGCCCGGCGACAGCCCGTTGACGGTGATGGTGGTCTCGGCCGCGTAGCGCAGGGCCTGTTCGGACTGTACGACGCCTTTGGGCCGGCCGGTCGATCCGGAGGTCAGCCCGATCAGGACGCCGCCCGACCAGCGGGACACCTCGCGTGGGTGCGGTGTGGACCGGCACGTCCAGCCGTCGAGCACGGTCCGCTCCGGGCCCGGCAGCCGGGTCGACACCGCCCACTCGTCCACCGCCGAGGGTTCGGCGACGACGGCGTCCGGGCGGATGTCCTCCCAGGCGGTGGCGAATTCGGCCCGTGTGGTGTGCCGGTTGACCAGCGCGATGACCCCGCCGTCCCCGCCGCTGAGGCCCGCGGCGAGGGTGGCGGCGACCGTGCGCCATGAGTTGTCCGCCTGGATCAGGACGGTGCCGACCGATCCGTCGGCCGTGCCCGCGGACAGCGCTCCGGCCAGCCGCTCGGCCTCGTCGAGGAGCTGCCGGGCCGTATGGCTGCCCGTGTCGTCGACGACGGCGACGAAGTCGGCCTCGGCGGCCCGCTGTTGGAAGTCCCGCACTACCTGTCGCATCTCGTCCTTCCTCAGGCGGCGAACAGCTCCGCCTCGGTTCCCATGACCGCGATGCGGCGGCCCTTCATGTCGCCCACCTGGGCGACGGCATCGGCCCACTCGGGGCTCGCGAGGGCCTTCTTCAGGTCCTCGGGGGAGTCGAAGCCGAGGACGGAGACGCCGTCCCAGCCTTCGGAGCGCGGCTCCAGGGCGGCGTCGATCTCGGTGTGCCGCCAGCTGCGCAGTCCGGGGAGGCGGCAGGTCAGCTTCGCGTGGTCGCCGCGCCACCACGTGATGAACTGCTCGTGTGTCCACTCCGGGGGCCGGGCTGCCAGCAGGACGAGGTTGTACATGACGGTCCTTCGCAGGTCAGGTGAGTGGTCAGGGGTCGGGCTCAGGTGAAGCGGATCTCGGACGAGCGGCCGATCAGCAGGCGCTGGAGCCTGCCGTCGCCGTTCACCCGCCCGGCGGCGACGAAGCTCGCCTCGGGGACGCCCGCACGCCGTACCTCGCCCAGGAAGAATTCGTCGCGGCCGACCGTGGTCGCCGCGAGCCGGTGGTGGGTGCGGGTGCCCTTCTCGCGCTGTTCGAGGTAGCCGACGAGGGCGGCGCGGCCCCCGGCGAAGTCGGTGGCGTCGCCGTCGCCGGTGGAGAACAGGATGGAGAGGGCGAAGTCGTCGCTGATCAGGTCGAGGATCCGGGACGGTTCGTCCCCGTCGAGGATCTCGAACCACGCGGTGAGGAAGGGAGCCGCCGCCGGGGTGCCGGTCATACCCGGCTCCTGTCCCCGGCCCAGTCGATCAGCTGGAAGGAAACGGTGAAGAAGGCCTGGTAACGGGCGATGAGTCCGCCGGGCGAGAGCACCGCGGCCGAGTGGAAGGAGCCGGTGTACCCCCCGCCCTCGGTCACCACTCCGTATACGGTCTCCAGGTCGCCGTCCCGGCTGTGGCGCAGGATCTCGTGTGTCCGGTCCACGGGGTTGCGGCCGGCGATGTACGCGGCGAAGTCTTCCCTGGAGGTGCCGGTGACCTCCTTGCCCGGCAGGGCGATGAGGAACCGGAAGTCGGGTTCCAGCAGTTCGAGTGTCTGTTCCGGCCGGCGGCTGTCCATACCGGCGAAATACGCGCGCAACGCCATGAGGGGGCCCTTTCGGTCGGCGGCCGCTCATTAGGGTCTGGTGGGTGGTCGCCGGGCGGGAGAGCCGGGGCGGCCGGGAGGGGGCCGCGTCGTCGACCCCAGATCAACCTGAGTCAAGTTCAATTCAGTTTGCATGGTAATCCCGGCGAAATACGGCTGACAAGAGTCCGTACGAGACCATCCTGCGCCCTCGGCCCGGCTTCGGCGCGACCTCGGCGCGGGCACGGCAAAGCCCCCGGCGGAGATCCGCCGGGGGCAGGAGCGAACAGGGTCGCTCAGCGCGTCACGTGGCGACCATCCGTACGCAGGCGCCCTCGATCAGCTCGCTGATCTCCGACAGCGGCGTGGGCCCCGAGGGCCGGTACCAGCGCCAGACGCTGACGATCAGGCCGAGCACGCCCGCGCCCAGCAGCTGGGCGTCCCGCAGCGGGAAAGCCCCCTGGGACATGCCCCGGACCAGCAGGTTCGTCCAGTCCCGCTCGACGAGCTGGACCAGCTGACGGGCCTCGACGCGCTCGGCCTCCTCCCGCTTGGACTTGCGCGGGCCGGAGAGCAGATCCATGTGGTTGTGCAGGATCCGCATCTGGAGAACCTCGTGGTCGGAGACGTCGTACGCCGCGCGCACGGCCGCCCGGAGGGCCTCGACCGGGTCGGTGACGTCCGCCGTCGCCTCCGTGAACTTGTCGTGGGAGCGCTGGAGCTCCAGCCGCATGATCGTGAGCAGACAGTGGGTCTTGGACTCGAAGTAGTGGTAGAGCGCCGTCTGCCCGATGCCGACCCGCTCCGCCACGGTGGACCACTTGGTGGCCTCGAAGCCCGTCTCGCCGAAGCAGTCGACTGCGGCCGCCAGAATGGCGGCGCGCTTGGACCTCGGTCCCGCTTCCGGTTCAACCCTTGTCGCCATGACCCCGTCTCCTGGCCGCCGTCCACCTCGTCGGTACCCGAGAGTAGCCCCAAGCTGAACTCAGTTGCCAATCGACTCGGTCCGAACCGGACCGACCCGGACCGGCTCGGGGGTCGGCCCGGGGCGGCTTGGGTCACAGGCGCTCCAGCACGGTCGCGTTCGCCATGCCGCCGCCCTCGCACATCGTCTGTAGGCCATAGCGTCCTCCGGTCCTGTGCAGTTGGTGGACGAGCGTGGTCATGAGCCGGGCACCGGTGGCACCGAGCGGATGTCCGAGCGCGATCGCTCCGCCGAAGGCGTTGACCCGCTCCGGGGCGGCCCCGGTCTCCTTCTGCCAGGCGAGGACGACGGAAGCGAAGGCCTCGTTGATCTCGACCAGATCGATCGCGCCGATCGGCAACCCGGCCTTGTCCAGGACCTTCTCGGTGGCGGGGATCGGGCCGGTCAGCATGTGGATCGGGTCGGAGCCGACGACGGCCATGGTGTGCACACGGGCGAGCGGGGTCAGACCGTGGCGGCGCACCGCCTCCCCGGAGGCGATCAGCAGGGCGGCGGCGCCGTCGGAGATCTGGCTGGAAACGGCGGCGGTCAGTCTGCCGCCCTCGGTGAGGGTCTTCAGCCCGGCCATCTTCTCCAGGGTGGTGTCGGCGCGCGGGCCTTCGTCGGCGGTGAGGCCGAAGGCCGGAGTGATCTCGTCGTCGAAGGCGCCGTCGGCCTGGGCGGCGATGGCCCGCTGATGGCTGGCGAGGGCGAACTCCTCCATGTCCGCACGCGAGATGCCCCATTTCCCGGCGATCAGTTCGGCCCCGCGGAACTGGGAGACCTCCTGGTCGCCGAAGTGCTCGCGCCAGCCGTCCCCCGCGTACGGGCTGCCGAGGCCCGCCTGCTCTCCGACGTACATGGGGCTGGCGATGGGCACCAGGCTCATCACCTCCACCCCGCCGGCGACCACCAGGTCGGCGGCGCCGGAGCCGACCGCCTGGGCCGCGAAGTGCACGGCCTGCTGGGAGGAGCCGCACTGGCGGTCGATGGTGGTGCCGGGCACGTGCTGCGGCAGGCCGGCGGACAGCCAGGCGGTGCGGGCGACGTTGCCGGTCTGGGCGCCGATCTGGCCGACGCACCCGAAGTACACGTCGTCGACGGCGTCCGGGTCGGCGCCCGTGCGTTCCAGCAGGGCGCGCAGCACATGGGCGCCGAGGTCGGCGGGGTGCACAGCGCTGAGCGCGCCCTTGCGGCGGCCGACGGGGGTGCGGACGGCTCCGGCGATGAACGCTTCGGACATGGCGGGCTCCATGGTTCGGGTTGGGGGTTCAGGCAGTGGGGGCGCCGCGCGTGAAGTCGGGCGGCCGCTTGCCCAGGAAGGCGGCGACGCCCTCCCGCCCGGCGTCGGAGGCGGCCGCGGCGGCGATCGCGCGGGCCTCCCGGTCCAGGTGCGGGCCGAGGTCGGCGGTCAGCCCGGCGGCGACGAGACGGCGGGTGGCGCCGAAGGCGGCAGTGGGTCCGCGGCGCAGCGCCTCGGCCGTGCGCGCGGCCTCCGCGGTCAGGTGGTCGGGTGCGACGACCCGGCTCACCAGCCCGATGTCCGCGGCTTCGGCCGCCGTGACGCGGCGGTTGGTCAGCAGCAGGTCCAGGGCCCGCTTGGGGCCGACGAGGCGGGGCAGGAACCAGCTGACCCCGGCGTCCGGCGAGTAGCCGATGCCCGTGTACGCGGCGGTGAAGGAGGCGGTGTCGGCGGCGAGGGTCACATCGGCGAACGCGGCCAGGCCGAGCCCCGCGCCCGCGACGGCTCCCTGTACGGCGGCCACCATGGGCGCGTCGCTCGCCGCGAACGTGCGCAGCGCGTCGTGGAGCGCGTCGGTCACCGCGGTGAGGTGCTTCTCCAGCGCCGCGCCGGAGAGCCGGGAGAACTCCCCGAGGTCGCCGCCGACGCAGAAGGACTTCCCCTCGCCGGTCAGCAGGACGGCCCGTACGCGCTCCGCCGCGCAGGTCCGTGCCGCGTCCAGCAGTCCGTGTGCCATGTCCAGGTCGATGGCGTTGCCCGCCTCGCCGCGGCGCAGGGTGAGACGGGCCAGGCCGTCGTCGATGTCGATGCCGACCCTCATCGCGCGGTCCATCCGCCGTCGACGGTGAGGATCTGCCCGGTGCAGTACGAGGAGGCGTCCGAGGCGAGGAACAGCAGCGCGCCGTCGAGTTCATGTCCGTCGCCGCCGCGCCGCAGCAGGGTGTTGCGCTCGACCCAGCGGGCGGAGCGCTCGTCGCCGAAGAGGTCCGCGGTCATCTCGGTGCGGAACCAGCCGGGGGCGAGCGCGTTGACGCGGGTTCCGTGCGGGCCCCACTGTCCGGCCAGCTCCCGGGTCAGCCCCATCAGTCCGGCCTTGGACGCGGAGTAGCTCGCGCCGCCGAGCGGGGCGGCGGTGACCAGGCCGAGGATGGAGGAGACGTTGATGACGCTCCGGGGCGGAGCGCCGTCCCCGGCGGGGGCCTCGGCCACGAGGCGTGCCAGGTGGAAGGGGGCGGTGAGGTTGACGCCGAGGACGTCGGCGAAGGCGTCCGGGGATTCGTCCTCGGCGCGGGTCTCGCCGGAGGCCGCCGCGTTGTTGACGAGGATGTCGACGTGTCCGGCGGCGGCGCGCGCGGTCTCCACGAGCCGCGTACGGTCCTCGTCCCGCGAGACGTCGCAGGCGACGGGGTGGATGCGGGCGTCGGAGTCGGCGAGTTCCTTCAGCCGGTCGAGGCGCCGGGCGGCGGCGTACACGGTGGCTCCGGCCTGCGCGAGGACGGTGGCGAAGCGTGCGCCGAGCCCGGCGGAGGCGCCGGTGACCAGGGCCGTCCTGCCCTGGAGGGAGAACAGCTCGGCGGCGGGTCGCGGTGTGCTCATGCGTCCACCCCGATCGGCAGGGCGGTGGCGCCGCCGTCGAGCACCAGGGTCTGGCCCGTCATCCAGGACGAGGCGTCGGAGGCCAGGAACAGCGCCGCGTGGGCCACGTCCTCCACCGTGCCGAGGCGCCGCAGCGGCAGCTTGGCGGTGAGGATCGGTTCGCGTACCTCCCACACCGCCCGGGCCAGCTCGGTTTTGATCAGCCCGGGGGCGATGGCGTTGACGCGGGCGCGCGGCCCGAGTTCGTAGGCGAGCTGCCGGGTCATGTGCAGCATGGCGGCCTTGGTGGCGTTGTAGTAGCCGATGTGCGGATCGACGATGAGCCCGCCGACGGAGGCGATGTTGACCACCGCTCCCCCGTGCTCGGCCATCCAGGCCCGCCAGGCGTAACGGGTCCAGGCGATCATGCCGTACTGGTTGACGCGGACGGTCTTCTCCGCGCGCGGCAGGTCCAGGTCGAGCAGCTCGCCGTGGTACGGGTTGGTGGCCGCGTTGTTGACGAGGACGTCGAGGCGGCCGAAGCGGGACATGGTCTCCTCGACGCAGCCTTCCGCCTGTTCGGGTTCACCGGCGTTGGCCACCACGGTGTGGAGGTCGCCGTCGCCCTTGGTGCGCAGCAGTTCCTCGCGTGCCTGGGCGAGTCCGGCCGCTTTGCGGGCCGCGATCACCACGTGTGCTCCGGCCGCCCGGTAGGCGGCGGCGATGCCGAGGCCGATGCCGCGGGATCCGCCGGTGATGACGGCCACCTTGCCGTCGAGGCTGTGGGCGCTCACGCTGCTCCCGTCGTCGGTCGGGTCGTTGCGTACTTGTCCAGTTCCTGGCGGGCGACCGTCCGCAGGTGTACTTCGTCGGGGCCGTCGGCGATGCGCAGCGCCCGGGTGATGGCGTACAGCCGGGCGAGTACGGTGTCGTCGCTGACGCCCGCCGCGCCGTGGGCCTGTACCGCGCGGTCGACCACCTTGTGGGCGACGTCCAGCGCCGCGACCTTGATGGCGGCCACCTCCATGCGGGCGGCGGCGTTGCCGACCGTGTCCATCAGCCAGGCCGATTTGAGCACGAGGAGGCGCAGCTGCTCGATCTCGATGCGGCTGCGGGCGATCCACTCGCGGACCACGCCCCGGTCGGCGAGGGGTCCGCCGAAGGCGGTGCGTGCGGTGACGCGCTCGCACATCAGCTGAAGGGCGCGCTCGGCGAATCCCACGGCGCGCATCGCGTAGTGCATCCGGCCCGGGCCGAGCCGTCCCTGGGCGAGCGCGAAGCCCTCGCCCTCGCCGCCGAGGATGTTCGCCACCGGTACGCGGACGTCCTCGAAGAGCACGTCGCCGTGGCCGAGCCGGTCGGTGTAGCCGAACATCGGCAGGTCACGCAGGATCGTGATGCCCGGGGTGTCCCGGGGGATGAGCAGCATGCTCTGCTGCCGGTAGGTGGGCGCCTGCGGGTCCGTCTTGCCCATCAGGATGATGAGCTCGCAGTCGGGGTCGAGGATCCCGGAGGTGTACCACTTGCGGCCGTTGACGACGTAGCTGTCGCCGTCGCGGGTGATGCGGGTGCGGATGTTGCGGGCGTCGGAGCTGGCGACTTCCGGCTCGGTCATGGCGAAGCACGAGCGGATCTCGGCGTCGAGCAGGGGCCGCAGCCAGCGCTCCTGCTGTTCGGGGGTGCCGTACAGGGCGAGGAGTTCCATGTTGCCGGTGTCGGGCGCCGAGCAGTTGAACACTTCGGGGCCGATGATGGAGCGCCCGGCCAGTTCCATGAGCGGCGCGTATTCGAGGTTGGTGAGGCCCGCGCCCCAGTCGCCGTGCGCCATGAAGAGGTTCCACAGGCCCTCGGCGCGGGCCTTCTCCTTCAGCCCGGCCATGACCGGCGGTAGTGCGTGCGGGTCGTCCGCTTCGGCCAGCTGCCGGTCGTACACCGCTTCCGCGGGCAGGACGTGCTGGTCCATGAACGACCGTATGCGGTCCTGGAGTTCGCTCGCACGGGGCGAGAATCCGAAGTCCACGTGTGCTCCTGTTCGGTGGCCGGTCCGGATCAGCCGAGGATGTCGCGCGCCGTGCGGATCATCGCGGCGATGGTGGGCGGCAGGCGTTCCTGGTCCGGGTCGTGGTGCTTGCCCTCGCGGTGGCGGCGCAGGTTGTGGCCCATGATCGCGGCCATCTTCATGCGGCCGAGTGCCCGGAACCAGTCCATGGCGGGCAGGTCGGGACGGCCGTCGCGGTAGGTGTCCATCAGTTCGGTTTCGCCGGGCAAGCCGGGTACGGGGTGCCCCAGCCGGGGGAAGTTGCGGTGGTCGGCGAAGAGCAGGAACCAGCCGAGGTCGATCCGCGGGTCGCCGACGCTCCAGATCTCCCAGTCCACGACGGCCACGGCGCGTTCGTCCGCGCACAGCACATTGCCGAGCCGGAAGTCCCCGTGGAGCAGCACCGGCGGGAGACTCTGCGGCACGTCGTCGGCGAGGCGGGCCAGCAACTCCTCCCCGCCGGGCCGCAGTTCGGCGGGAACGGCGTGCAGGGTGCGGCTCCACCGCTCCAGCTCACCGGCGGCGTCGAGGGGTGCGGGCGCGCCGAGCCCGGGCGTGTCGACATCGGTGGTGTGCAGCCGCCGCAGGACGGCGGCGATCTCCAGCATCCGGGCGCGGGCCGTCGCGGCGGGCACCTCGTGCTCGTCGAGGACTGGCTCGACGGCCTCCCCGGGGGCGAAGTCCATGGCGAACCAGGCGGGTTCGGTCTCGTCGACGGCCACGACGCCCGGCACCGGCACCGTGGACCCGGCCAGCGCGCCCAGCACCCGGGCCTGGCGCAGGACGTCGTTGCGCCCGACGGGCCGCTGTCCGGGCGGCACCGCCTTGATGACGTACCGGGCGTCCCCCGCCGTGACCGAGTACGTCAGCCCGGAGTGGCCGCCCGGCAGTACGGTCAGTTCGCCGACCGGCGCGCCCGGGTGGTGGCGGGCGAGGTGCTCGCGGACCCGGGCGGCCAGCTGCGTCCCTCGGGTGGCCGTGCTCATCGGGTGGGCTCCTTGGGCAGGCCGAGGACGCGTTCGGCGAGGATGGTGCGCTGGATCTCGTCGGTGCCGCCCGCGATGCTGTAGCCGGGGGCGCCGAGCAGGTGTTCCGTCCAGGCGTAGGTGCCCCACTCCCCCGTGTCCGCCACGAGGCTCGGCCCCAGCAGTTCGGACACCAGGTCGCTGGTGCGGCGCATGGTCTCGGTGGCGTACAGCTTGCCGACCGAGGCTTCCGCGCCGGGTTCGCGTCCGGCGACGAGTGCGGCGGTCACCCGTAGTCCGATGAGCCGCTGGATCAGGGTGCGGATGTGGAGGTCGGCGGCCCGCTGCTGTTCGGCGCCGGTGAGGGGGCGCGGCAGGTGCGCGGCGAGGTCCAGCGCCCGGTCGGCGTTGTCGAGGCCGAGGCTGCCGGAGTCGAGCCGTTCTGCGGCCAGCACGCTGAGCGTGACCCGCCAGCCCTCGCCGACCGGGCCGAGCCGGTCGGTGTCGGGCACGGTCACGCCGTCGAGGTAGACCTCGTTGAAGCTGGTGCCCCCGGTCATCTGCCGGATGGGCCGTACGGTGACGCCGGGCGCGTCCATGCGCACCAGGAAGACAGTGATGCCCGCGTGTTTGCGCACCGCCGGATCGGTGCGGCACACCGCGACGCCCCAGGTGGCGACGCGGGCTCCGGAGGTCCACACCTTGTGCCCGGTCAGCACCCAGTTCTCGCCGTCGCGCACCGCCCTGGTCCGCACCGCGGCGAGGTCGGATCCGGCCTCGGTCTCCGAGAACAGCTGGCAGGCCAGTTCGTCGGTCCGCAGCATGGGTCGCAGCCAGCGCCGCTTCTGCTCCTCGGTGCCCCAGAGGGCGATCGCGGGGGCGACGAGCGCCTGCGTCACCGGGAAGATCTCGGGGCGGTGCGGCACGTCGAAAGCCGCTTCCTCGGCGCGGTAGAGCTGCTCGTAGTACGCGGGCAGGCCCCGGCCCCCGTAGGTCTCCTCCCAGTGGAGCGCGGACCACCCCTGGTCGTAGCGGGTGCGTTCCCACTCCTGGACGCGGGCGGTGTGCTCGCGCTCCTGCTCCTCGGTCCAGTTGTCGAACACGGCGACGGAGTCGGAGCCGCTGCCCCACTCCCCGTCGGCGGCGCGGGGCCGGGCGACGGTGCCGAGCCACTGCCGGGCCCGGGCGCGGAACTCCTCGGGTTCGGGGATGCCGCTCATCTCTTCTGCCACTTCTGTGCCACCTCCGATCGGCGGGACGTTGGGACGTATCAGCGGGACAGCACCGTGCAGGCGCTCACGCCGGGGGCGCCGTACACATGGGTGAAGCCGACGCGGGGCCGGCCCGGGACCTGGCGTTCACCGGCCCGGCCGCGCAGCTGCTGGACGACCTCGTAGACCTGGCGCAGTCCCGACGCTCCGATGGGTTCGCCGTTGGCGATGCAGCCGCCGTCGGTGTTGACCGGCAGCGTTCCGCCGATTCCGGTGGCGCCGGAGGCGACCAGCCGCTCCTGCTCGCCGTCCGCGCAGAACCCGCACTCGGCCATGTGCATGACCTCGGCGCCGCTCTCGGTGTCCTGGAGCTGGCACACGTCGACGTCACCGGGGCCGACCCCCGCCTCCTCGAAGGCGGCGGCCGAGGCGTCACGGCTGACGCTGGTCAGCTCGCCCGCGGGGATCCACGGGCTGAAGACTTCGAACGAGCCGAAGCGCCGGGTACGGACGGCGGCCGAGCGCAGGGTGACCGGTGTGGCGTCCATGGTGCGGGCGGCCTCCGGGGAGCAGAGCACCAGCGCGGCCGCGCCCGCTCCGGGGGAGCAGAACATGTAGCGGGTCAGGGGGTCGCTGACCATGCCGGAGTCGAGGATCTCGTCGGCGGACAGCGGCTTGCGGCGCCATGCGTCGGGCGTCAGGGCACCGTTGCGGTACGCCTTCTCGGCGACCAGGGCGAGAGTCCGCGCGGTGATCTTGTGGTCGTGCATATAGCGCTGGATCTTCATGCCGAAGAACTGGGTGGTCACCATCAGCCCGTCGCTGCCGTATTCCGCTCCCAGGCCCCAGTCCTCGGGCCTGGGGTCGAAGGCGCCGCGCGGGTGCTTGTCGAAGCCGACGGCGAGGACGACGTCCGCCATGCCGGAGCGGATGGCGTTCACGGCGGAGATCAGCGCGCTCCCGCCGGTGGCGCAGCCGTTCTTGACGTTGACGAACGGAAGCCCGGTCAGGCCGAGTTGAGCCACCAGCGTGTCGGCGAGCCCCGCGCTGTCGCTGCCACCGAACGCGGCCCGCACGCGCGACCACGCGATTCCGGCGTCCGCCAGCGCCGCGTTCACCGCGCCGACGGCCAGCCGGCGGCCCGTGGCCTCGGACCGGCCGAACGGGGTGCGCCCGGCGCCGCAGATCAGGACCTCGGTGCTCACGTTCCCTCCTCGCCGCGGGCGGTGGGCCTGGCCCGCGGGACGCCGGGGCCCGCGGCCACGGTCAGGGGCATGCCGATGCGGATGTCGTCGAGGTCCTCGAGGTCGAGGACGGCGGCCACCCGCACTCCCTCCGCCAGCTCGACGTAGCCGAGCGCGAACGGTACGAAGCCTCCGGGCGGGGCCTGATAGGGCGGCGACTTGGGGGCGTACCGCTGCACCGTCCAGGTCCACAGCGTGCCCGTGCCCTGGAGGGCCGCCGGATCGGCGGGCTCCCCGCAGCGCGGGCACGTGTCCTCCGCGGGGTAGACCGTCACCGCGCAGCCGGAGCAGCGCGAGCCCTGGAGCCCGGCGGCCGGGCTCCGCGGATCCGTGGCCATCCGGGTCAGCGTCCCTGCCACTTGGGTTCACGCTTCTCCAGGAACGCCGACACGCCCTCGTTGGCGTCGTCGGAGTTGAGCGCCACGCCCACGGCGAGGTGCTCCATCACCATCAGCGACTGGGTGTCGGCGTCCAGGCTGCGGTCGATCGTCATCTTGGTGAGCCACATGGTGAAGGGGCTCTTGTCGGTGAGGTTGCCGATGAACTCCTCGACCGTCGCGTCCAGTTCACCGGCCGGGGCGGACAGGTTGATGAGCCCGAACTCGGCGGCCTCGACGCCGGAGAGAAGCTTGCCGGTGAGCATCAGCTCCTTGGTCTTGCGGATGCCGATCATGCGCGGCACCCGGTAGATCGGGCCCGCACCGCCGAACAGCGCGCGGCGGATGTGGAAGTCGCCGATCTTGGCGTCGTCGGCGGAGATGGCGAAGTCGCAGGAGATCATGATCTCGAAGCCACCGGCGGTGACGTGGCCCTCCAGAACCGCGACCGAAGGGGTCTTCATCGAGTAGAGGCGATCGCACACCTTCGCGGACTTCACCGCCACGTCGATCGCGTTCGACTTGCCGACGTACTCGGCCTTCAGGCTGTCGAGGTCGAAGCCCGAGCAGAACGTACCGCCGCGGCCGCGGACCACCAGGACCCGCAGCTCGGGATCCTCGTCGACCTCGGTGATGATCTCGTCGAGCCGGTCCAGGATCGGCACGGTGACGCAGTTCTTCTTCCACGGGCGGTTGAGCCACACCCGGGCCACGTGGCCGTCGCGCTCGAACTGGATCTCGTCTTCCACGGTCATACCTTCACCCCTCGAAACTGAACTGAATTCACTACAACTCTGCGAGCACGGGACGGAACTGTCAACCCCTTGATCGAGACGAACCCGGGCGACGATCAAACCGAACATGGTTCAAGGGTCAGCCCGGTGAGCGCGGCCAGCCGCGCCCGGTGCCGGTCCGCCGTACCGAACAGCACCTCCGCGCCGCGGGCGCGGCGCACATACAGATGGGCCGGGTGCTCCCAGGTGAAGCCGATACCACCGTGCAGCTGCACGTACTCGGCCGTGGCCAGGCGGAAGGTCTCGGAGCAGACCACGGCGGCGGCACCCGCGGCCACCGGCAGCTGCTCCCGGGCGACGGCGACGCAAGCCGTGGCGTACGCGGAGGCCGAGCGCGCCGCCTCCAGCGCGACCAGCACATCGGCCAGCCGGTGCTTGACGGCCTGGAAGGAACCGATGGGACGCCCGAACTGGTGGCGCTGGGCGACGAATTCGACCGTGGCGTCCAGGGCGTGTCCGCTGCCACCGACCTGTTCGGCCGCCAGCGCGGCCCGCCCGGTGTCCAGAGTCGCCGAGACCGCGTCCTCCGCGCCCTCCGCCGCGCCGACGGGAGTCGCCGGTGCGCCCCGGAACTCCACCAGCGCCTGGCGCCGCGTCTCGTCCAGGACGCGGCGCGGCGTCCGCCGACAGGTGCCGGGGTCCGGCTCACAGGCGAGCAGCCGGGGCCCGGCGGGGGTCGCGGCCCGCACCAGGATCAGATCCGCGCCGGCCCCGTCGAGGACGAAGTCCGCCCGCCCGCGCAGCACCCACCCGGCGCTCCCCCGCTCGGCGGTGACGCCGGGCTCGCCGTCGCCGAATCCGGCCACGGTCGCGGTGAGCGCGCCGTCGGCGATCCGGGGCAGATAGCGCTCGCATGCCGCCCGGTCACCGCTGTACAGCAGGGCGTGCGCGGCCAGCGCCACCGTGGGCAGCAGCGGCGCGCAGCACAGGGCCCGCCCGGCCTCCTCCAGGGCGACCCCCAGCTCGGCGAAGGTGAAGCCGGACCCGCCGTACTCCTCCGGAACGGCCAGCCCGTGGACCCCGATCTCGCCCGCGAGCCGCACCCAGAGGGCTTCGTCGTATCCGCGCGGCGCGGCCAGATACTTGCGGACGTCCTCCGGACTGCTCGTCTCACCGAAGAGGTCCCGCAGGACGGCACGCAGCTGCCGTTGTTCGTCCGTCTCGGACAGCAGTCGGGGGGCGATCTCGGGGTGGCGCGGGCGCATGGGGTCTCCATCGTGCTCGTACGACGGTGCCGGATCCGATCGATCCGGCAATTTGAACTCGATTCACTTGACCGTAGGCAGGGAAAGCCCGCCCGGCAAGACCTCCGCACGCCCCGTCCCGCCCTGCGTCCATCTATTGAACTTACTTCACCTCTGTTACCGTGACGGCCATGATCCGACCAGACCCTGGGACGGTGACGATGAGGGCACTGCGACTGACGGCGTGGGGCGAGCCCCCGGCGCCGGTCGATGTCGATCGACCCGTCCCCCACCGCGCACAGGTCCTCGTACGGGTCGAGGCCACCGGGCTGTGCCACTCCGATCTGCACGTCATCGACGCGACTCCGGGGGCGCTCCCCTACCGGCTGCCGTTCACGCTCGGCCATGAGGTCGCCGGGCGGGTCGCGGCCCTGGGGCCCGACGCGGACGGGGTGGAGGTGGGCGAGCCTGTGGTGCTCTACGGACCGTGGGGCTGCGGAAGCTGCGGCCGTTGCGCCGCGGGCTGGGACAACTACTGCGACCGGCGCGACACCCTCCCCTGGCACGGTGCGGGCCTGGGCCGGGACGGCGGAATGGCCGCCTACGTGCTCGTGCCGTCCGCCCGCCACCTGGTGCCGGCCGACGGCCTGGCAGCCGGACAGGCGGCCCCGCTCTCCGACGCCGGTCTGACCTCGTACCACGCCGTGGCCGGGCTCCGGCACGCGATCGGCGAGGGCGCCACCGCCGTCGTCGTCGGCATCGGCGGGCTCGGCCACCTGGCGGTGCAGATACTCCGCGCGACCACGGCGTGCCGTGTGCTGGCGGTCGATGTCCGGGACGACGCCCTGGCCCTCGCGGACCGCTCGGGCGCGGACTTCGGCACCCTGTTGCGGGCGGACACCGCCCGCGTGCTGAGGGCGCGCGGCGGGGGCGCGGGGGCGGACGCCGTGCTCGACTTCGTCGGCACCGCGGAGACGCTGGACCTCGCCGTCGCCGTTCTGCGGCCCGGTGGCGAACTCGCCGTCGTCGGCAGCGGAGGCGGCCGCCTGACGGTCGCCAAGCCGGGTGTTCTCCCACCCGGCTTCAGGCTCTCGCTGCCCTTCTGGGGACCGCGCCACCAGCTCGCCGAGGTCGTCGCGCTGGCGCGTTCGGGAGCGCTGCACGTCGAGACGGAGCGGTTCCCCATGTCGGCCGCGGCGGAGGCGATCGACCGGCTTCGCCGGGGCCGGGTGCGGGGGCGGGCCGTGCTGGTGCCCGACTGATCACATTCAACGGAAGGGAAGCTCGGGATGCGCTTCGAGGGAAAGGTCGCCATCGTCACGGGCGCGGCCCGGGGCATGGGCGCCGCCCATGTCCGCGGGCTGGCCGCGGAAGGGGCCCGGGTCGCCGTGTGCGATGTCCTGGACGACGAGGGAGAGTCCCTGGCGGGCGAACTCGCCCACGCCCGGTACTGCCACCTCGACGTCACGGACGAGGCGCAGTGGCGGTCCGTGGTCCGCACGGTCGAGGACACCTTGGGTCCCGTGGACGTCCTGGTCAACAATGCCGGGATCATTCACTTCGGCGGTGTGGAAGAGCAGTCGCCCGAGCACTTCCGCCGCATCCTCGACGTCAATCTGGTGGGCGCCTTCCTCGGCATGCACACCGTCCTGCCCGGCATGCGCGCCCGCGGCCGCGGGGCGGTCGTCAACATCTCCTCGGCCGCGGGCCTCATGGGCTTCGCCGATGGCATCGGCTATGTGGCGAGCAAGTGGGGGGTGCGGGGGATGACCAAGGCCGCCGCGCTGGACATGGCGGGCACGGGGGTACGGATCAACTCCGTACATCCGGGCGTCATCCGCACGCCCATGGGCGAGAGCGCCTCACCCGAGCTGTTCGCCCAGCAGCCCGTGGCCCGTATCGGGGAGCCCGACGAGGTCACCCGCATGGTGCTCTTCCTCGCGAGCGACGACGCCTCGTACACCACGGGCGGGGAGTTCCCCGTCGACGGCGGCCAGACCATTGGCCACGTCGGCCACGACCACGCGGCGGACAAGGCCTGACCCGCGTTCGCCGCCGCCGACGCGCCTGCTGCCGTCCGCGTCCTTACAGGTCCTTACAGGTCCTTACACGTCCTTGCGGACGGTGGACAGGGCACCGAGCCCGATCAGGCAGACCGCCATCACGAAGAACGCCGGGGAGAGCAGGTTCCCCGTCCGCTGCACCAGGAAGGCCGCGATGTACGGAGCCGTACCGCCCGCGAGGACGGTGCCGATGTTGTACCCGATCGCCATCCCGGTGTAGCGGACCCGGCGTTCGAACAGACGCGGCCACAGGCTGGCCGCCGGGACCTGCACGAACGCACTGCTCAGCATGAAGAGCAGATAGGCCAGACCCGCCACGGCCAGGCTGTGCCGCCCCATGAGCGTCATCGCGGGGTACGCCGTCACCAGGAACCCCAGCAGTCCCGCCAGCAGGACGCGACGGCAGCCGAACCGGGCGGCGAGCCACCCCGCGGGCACCATGAGCAGCACGGTGACGAGGACGACGCCCGCGGTCAGCCAGAACACGTGCGTGGGGTCGTACCCCAGGTTCGTGGTCATGTAGATGCCCATGTACGTCAGCCCGAGGAAGATGGCGCCACCCTGGGCCATGGCCAGTCCGATGGACTGGAGCAGCGCGGTGCGGTGGGTGGACAGGACCTCCCGGATCGGGGCGGCCGGGATGTCGGCGCGCCGCGCGGCCTCCTCGAACTCCGGGGTGTCCTCGATCCGCAGCCGGGCCCACAGACAGATGAGAGTGAGGGGTACGGCCATCAGGAAGGGCAGCCGCCACCCCCAGTCGGCCATCTGATCCTTGGTGATGAGGGCGGAGATCGCCCCGGCCGTGGCCGCCGCGAACATGAATCCGAGGTTGGATCCGATGGGCGTGACGGCACCGAGGAACGCCCTGCGCCGGGGCGGCGCCGACTCGTAGATGTAGGTGTAGGCGCCGACCGACTCGCCACCCGAGGAGATGCCCTGCACCAGCCGGGTGAGGAAGAGCAGCACCGCGGCGAGCACGCCGATCTGGCTGTAGGTCGGCAGCAGCCCCGTGATGCTGCTGGCCACGCCCATGCACAGCACGGAGGAGACCAGCGCCTTGCGACGGCCCCACCGGTCGCCGAGCCACCCGAAGAAAACACCGCCGAGGGGCCGTACCACGAGGCCGGTGGCGAGCACCGCGAGCGCCGCCAGCGTCGAGGCCGTCGGGTCCTCGTTCGGGAAGAACTGCGGGGCGATGGCCACGGCGAGATAGCCGTATATGCTGAAATCATAGTATTCGATCAGTGTGCCGATGCTTCCGGCGAGCATCGCGCGGCGCACCGTGCGGGGTTCGTACGACGCTGACGCCGACCCCGGCGGGGCGGGCTGCTCAGTGGTGCTCATGATTCGGCTCTCCTTCCGAACGGCGCGATCCCGTTCCTTGCCGACGCCCGGGACGCTACAGAACTGAACTCAGTACAGCTAGCCTGCGGACCGGGATTTCTCCGATGAACCGGGAAGCGGCAAGGGCGACCACGCGCGGCAATCTGAAGTGAATTCAGGGTGACGACAGTCAGACGGTGAACCGGCCGCCGTTGGCGAGCAGCACCGCGCCGATCAGGTTCGCCGCGGCATCCTCGGCCAGGAACAGGGCGATGTCGGCGATCTCCTCGGGAGTCGCGTACGGGCGCACCCGCGGGTCGGCGAACCCCGTGCGCAGAACGTCCGGCGTTCGCGTGGCCATCCCCGTCTCGGTCGGCCCCGGCGCGACCACGTTCACCCGGATCCCGGACGGGATGACCTCCTTGGCCACGGCCTGGCACAGGGCATGCACACCCGCCTTGGACGCGGCGTAGTGGGGGTAGCCGACCGGGGTGTCGAAGGCGGACGACGAGCCGATCACGACGATCGCCCCCGCCTTCGCCGGCCGCATGGCCCGCACCGCGGCACGCAGCACATGGAAGGTGCCGTCGAGGTTGATCCGCATGACGCGCCGCCAGGCCGCGTCCTCGAGCACATCGGTCACCTCGGGCGGACGGCCCTCCACCAGGGCGTCCGCGATGCGCTGCTTGGCCTGCGGATCGTCGACCCCCGCGGCATGCACCACCAGGTCGAGCCCGCCGTGCTGCCGTAGCACGTCGTCGACGGCGCGGTCGACCGCCGCGGCGTCCGCCACGTCGACGGCGAGCGCCCGGCCGACCGGCACGTCCTGCGCGACGGCCGCCGCGCTCGCGCCGTCGACGTCGGCCAGGGCCACCGCCCGGG
>NZ_RIBZ01000879.1:0-35615 GCF_003721215.1 Streptomyces botrytidirepellens | reverse complement strand
GCCCGACCGCTTCCACGCAGTCCTCACCCTGGCCAGCACACTCATCTGGCTCACACCATGATCGACAAGACGTCCCCTAGGGGATTCCCTAGGTCTCCATGCGCAACCGTTCGGCGACTCCGGCTGTCCTGGTGGGTGTACATGAGGTAAACGCTCACCAACGAGCTGGAGGATCTGTGCGGTCCCGTTCTCTTTCCACCGTCGCGCGCTGCGCGACGGTGGTCGCGCTTGTGACCACCCCCGCCTTACTCGCCGCCCCCTCGGCAGGCGCCGCCGAAGCGCGCGCCACCGCCGCGGCCTCCGCGCCACGGGTCGACTTCAACAAGGATGGACGCGCCGACCTCGCCGTCTCCGCGCCGAGCGGCACCGTGGGCGGCCAGGCCAAGGCCGGTTACGTCGCCGTCGTCTACGGCTCGGCCTCCGGCGCGGACACCGGTCACCGACAGGTCGTCAGCCGGGCCACCGAGGGCGTCCCGGGTGACCCCGCCGCGTCCGCGCGCTTCGGGGACACCACCGTGGCCCGCGACCTGGACGGCGACGGCTACACCGACCTGGCGGTCCAGACGGGCAACAAGCCCGCCATCACGGTCCTGTGGGGGTCGGCGAACGGGCTTACCGGCGGCACCGAGCTGCCTGCCGGGGACGGCGACTCGTTCGGTTACAGCGCCATCGTCGGCGGCGACTTCAACGGCGACGGCCAGGCCGACCTGGTCGACACCGTCACCCTCAACGAGGGTACTGACGACGAGTCGGCCGGACTGCGCGTCCGCTTCGGCCCGTTCACCCGCGACGGCAAGGAGGCGGGCAGCACCGTCGGCGACACCGGCCGGTTCGACGTGCCGACCAGCCTGACCGCGGGCGACATCACCGGCGACGGCAAGGACGACCTCGTCTCCACCCACGCCTTCGAGGAGATGTCGCAGTCCACCCTGTTCTTCAAGGGCGGCGCGGAGCTGGCGAAGCCCGTCCACCTCACCGACGCCGCCTCCGCCGCCATCGGCGACGTCGACAAGGACGGCCGCGGCGACCTGGTTCTGCGGACCGTCCCGGGCAACGTCGTCGAGAACCTCCCGTACGACCACGGCACCCTCAAGGTCCTCTACGGCACCGCCTCGGGCCCGAGCACCACCCGCACCGCGACCATCGACCAGAACACCGCGGGCGTGCCGGGCGTCAATGAGGACGGCGACCAGTTCGGCTACTCGATCAGCGCCGACGACGTCAACGGCGACGGCTACGCGGACGTCGCGGTCGGCATCCCGTACGAGGACCTGGAGGCCGGTCAGACGGACGCGGGCAGCGTCGTCCAGCTGTACGGCGGCTCGGGCGGGCTGTCCGGAACCGGCGCCCAGGCGTTCACCCAGGACACCGCCGGGGTCCCGGGTGCCGCGGAGGCGGGCGACTACTTCGGCGCGGCGGTCCAGCACGCCGACACCGACGGCGACGGCAAGAGCGACCTGTCCGTGGGTGCCCCCGGCGAGGACGGCGCCCAGACCTCCAGCGGTGCCGCCTGGGCGCTGCGTGGCACGTCGGCCGGTCTCACGACCGACGGCATCGTCTCCTTCGGCCCCGACGGGCTCGGCGCCCCGGAAGCGGGCGCGGCCCTGGGCAGCGGTTTCCCGCGGTAACCCGATTGTCCCGATGCGTCGCGAACGCCGAACGATCCACTGACCGCCGCTAGTTGACGATTCTTCATGTCTACTGGACGGTAGTGTCCATGGCGACGCATGCGACGCGAGGCACCGCGACTTCAGGCATACGGAACGGCCGGTCCCGAGCGGGCCGTACAGGGCTGCTCGGGACGGCCGTTCTGCTGGTGGCCGCGATTGTGGCCCCGGGCACCCCGGCGGCCGCGGCCGAGCCGCCCTGGTCCGACGGGCGGGCCGCGGACGAGGTGACCACGGACGGGACCCGGTTCGCCGACGGCCACGGCCGCGAGGTCGTGCTCCGCGGCTTCAACGTCTCCGGCGAGACCAAACTGGAGGAGAACAACGGCCTCCCCTTCGCCACCGTCGCCGACGCCCGGAAGTCCGCCGCCGCGATGCGGAACCTGACCGGGGCGAACTCGGTGCGCTTCCTGCTCTCCTGGGCCCACGCCGAACCCCGGCCCGGCGAGGTGGACACCGGCTACCTGGAGCAGGTCACCGCCCAGATGAAGGCCTTCCTCGACGCCGGAATCCGGGTGTACCCCGACTTCCACCAGGACCTCTACTCCCGCCACATCTTCGACAAGGACAGCTGGTACAGCGGCGACGGCGCCCCGAAGTGGGTCGTCGACGCGGGCGGCTACGGCAAGGAGTCCTGCGGCATCTGCGCCCACTGGGGCCAGAACATCACCCAGAACCAGGCCGTCATGAAGGCCACCCGCGACTTCTGGGCCAACCGCGCCCTGACCACCAGCGCGGGAACAGTGCGCGTCCAGGACGCCTTCCTCGCCACCGCCGAGAAGACCATGTCCTACGTCGCCCAGCACCTCCCCGCCGACGCGTTCGCCCGCGTCACCGGCTTCGATCCGCTCAACGAGCCCTACGCGGGCGTCTACGACAACGGCCAGAACAGCCGCACCTGGGAGAAGAACGTGCTGTGGCCGTTCTACGAGAAGTTCCGCGCCCGCATGGACGCCGCGGGCTGGCGGGACAAGCCCGCCTTCGTGGAGCCCAACATGTTCTGGAACTCCAACCTGGACTTCCAGCGCCAGGAGGGCGGACTGCTCGACGTGGGGAAGCCCGGCTCCCGTTACGTCTTCAACACCCACTACTACGACCAGAAGGCCATCTCCGGCATCTTCATGCCCGGGAAGGCCGCCGATGGCCAGTACTCGACCGACTTCGGCGCCGTTCGCGACCGCGCCACCGCCCTCAACACCCCCGCGGTCATGAGCGAGTTCGGCCATCCGCTCACCGGCTTCACCTCCGACAAGGCGCCCACCGTCCTCAAGGGCATGTACCAGGCGCTCGACTCCCGCCTGCCCGGCGCCACCTGGTGGACCAAGCCCGCCGCCTCCGGCCCCGCCCTCTCCTCCAACCAGTGGCAGTGGGACATCTACAACGGCCGCCACCGCGAGGCGATGAACGGCAACACCGGCAAGATCCTCACCGAAGGCGACGCCTGGAACGACGAGGACCTCTCGGCCGTACGCCTCGACGACTCCGGCAACGCCCGGCTGCGCCAGGACGCCCGGCTGCTCGACCGCCTCTACCCGAGCGCGGTGGCGGGCCGCACGCTCGCGTTCACGTTCGAGGACCGCTCACGCGACGGCGGCACCACCCTCAGCTGGGACCGCATCCCCAGCTCCCTCCCCAACGTCGCCAAGCTCACCGGCTCCGGCCGCTACGGCCTGCTGGTGTGGCGCTCCGACGGCGACACCGACGCCCCCACCGAACTGCACCTGCCGCGTGACTTCGACCCCGCCACCACCACCGTCGTCTCCGACCTGGGCACCGTCACCGGCCCGCCCGCGTACACCGCCCAGGGGCACACCGCCGACCACCCCATCGCCACCGCGGCCGAGCCCGGCGGCACCGACGCCCGCCGTCTGGTGCTGTCGGTACCTGCTGACGCCGACACCGACTCCGGCACCCTGCACTACGCCCTGGTCGCCGACGGCACCGCCGCCCCCTCCGCGGAGCTGCGCGCCGCCGCCCAGCGGGAGATGACCCGATGGGCGGCGGACGCGGGATTCTGAGGACACCGGCCTCCATGCCACGTCACCAGCGGTGGTGCACCTGCGCGCGGATCCGCCGGTCGTACAGCTCGCCGATGGCGTCCAGGGTGGACTGCGGCAGCGGCGGCAGCGCCGCTGCCGCCGCGTTCGCCCGCGCCTGCTCGGGCGAACGCGCGCCGGGGATGACCGAGGTCACCCCCGGCTGCTGGACGATCCACCGCAGCGCCGTCTGCGCGGGCGTGGCGCCCTCCGGCGCCAGCTTCCCGAACTCCACCGCCGCCTCGACGCCCTCCTCGAAGTCCACCCCCGAGAAGGTCTCGCCCTGGTCGAACATCTCGCCGTGCCGGTTGTACGTACGGTGGTCGTCGTCGGCGAACAGCGTGTCCTTGGTGTACCGGCCCGACAGCAGACCGGACGCCAGCGGCACCCGCGCGATGATCCCCACCCCGGCCTCCGCCGCCGCCGGAACCACCCGCTCCAGCGGCTTGAGCCGGAACGGGTTGAGGATGATCTGCACGCTCGCCGTCCCCGGCCGCGCTATCGCCGTCAGCGCCTCCTCACAGGTCTCCACGCTGACCCCGTACGCCGCCACCCGCCCCTCGTCCACCAGCGTGTCCAGCGCGTCGAACACCGCGTCGGTGGCGTGCACCGAGGACGGCGGGCAGTGCAGCTGCACCAGATCGAGCGTGTCCACTCCCAGGTTGGCGCGCGAACGGTCGGTCCACGCACGGAAGTTGTCCAGCGTGTAGTTCTCCGCGGCCTGCGGCATCACCCGCCGCCCCATCTTGGTGGCCACGAAGATCCCGGCGTCCGGCCGGTCCCGCAGGAAGCGCCCGATGAGCTGCTCGCTGCGCCCGTCCCCGTACACATCGGCGGTGTCGAAGAACGTCACCCCCGACTCGACGGCCGCCTCCAGCACGGCCAGCGCGTCCGCCTCGCTGACATCGCCCCAGCCCGCGCCCAGCTGCCAGGTCCCCAGCCCGACGACGGAGACCTTGCGCCCGGTCCGGCCGCACACCCGCTGCTCCATGGTCACGCTCTCCTCCTGCGATTCCCGCGATCTCCTGTGATCTCCTGTGATGCGGCTCACCGTACCCTCACCGGCCGTGCGCGCGCCGTCGGCCTGTGCGCCGGGAACCGCCCTCTTACGAGCGACCCCGGGTGCCCGGTAGCGTGGCGGACATGCGTTGACGCCAGCCCCGCGCCCGGGGTCCGCCGGTCACTCCTTCGCCACCGCTCCCAACAGCCGACGAAGGAGAAACCAGCCATGACCACCCTGACCGTCGCCCTGCTCCAGCTCGCCCCTCCCGGCCGCGGCCTGCGGGCGAACCTCGCCACCGGTGAGGCCGCCTGCCGCCGGGCCAAGGCCATCGGCGCGGACGTCGCGCTCTTCCCCGAGATGTGGAGCAACGGCTACCGCGCGACCGTCGCCGACGAGGCCACCGGCGACCGCTACCGCCACCCCCGGCTGTGGGACGGGGCGCCGCCCGCACCGCCGCTGCCCGCGCCCGAGGCCGTTTGGGGCGATGAGGCGATCACCCGCGACGGGCCCTTCGTCACCCACTTCCGCGAGCTGGCGGCCGAACTCGACATGGCGATCGCGCTCACCTATCTGGAGAGGTGGGACGGGCCGCCGCGCAACACCGTCTCCCTCATCGACCGCCACGGCCGCCTCGCGCTCACCTACGCCAAGGTGCACACGTGCGCCTTCGACCTGCCCGAGGCCGTCCTCACCCCGGGGCACGGCTTCGAGGTGTGCGCCCTGGACACGGCGGCGGGCGAGGTCATGACGGGGGCGATGATCTGCTACGACCGGGAGTTCCCGGAGAGCGCCCGGGCCCTGATGCTCGCCGGAGCGGAACTCGTCCTCACTCCGAACGCCTGCGATCTGGAGATCAACCGGCTCAGTCAGTTCCGGGCCCGTGCCAGTGAGAACATGACCGCCCTGGCGATGGCCAACTACGCGGGCCCCGGCTGGGGGCACTCCATCGCCTTCGACGGCATCGCGTTCGCCGACGGGCGCTCCCGGGACATGCTCGTGGTCGAGGCGGGCGAGGCCGAGGGCGTCTACCCGGCGGTCTTCGACCTCGACGCGCTCCGCGACTACCGGCGCCGTGAGACGTGGGGGAACGCGTTCCGTCGCCCCGCCGCGTACCGCGCCCTGACGAGTCATGAGGTGCGCGAGCCGTTCGTCCGGGTCGATCAGGGCGGTGCCCGGCCGCTCGGCGGACACGCCCCCGACGCGTTGTCAAGTACCTACAAAAACATCATGTGAGCTGCGACGATTGCTGTCGGGGTACCGGGCGCGTAGGGTGTGCCGCATGTCAGCACTCAACGTGGAATTCAGCGATCGGGAACTTGAGGACCTCCGCCAGATCGCCAAGGAGCGCGGTACGACGATGAAGGCCCTCGTCCGTGAGGCGACCGTCGCCGACATCGCCCGCCACCGCGCCCTCCAGGAAGGCGCCGAGGTCTTCCGCCGCTTCTTCGCGGACACCGCGGACGCCTTCGCGGACGCGTTCCCGGACGACGAACACCGCCACCCGGGACAGGCCGCCTGACGATGCCGCCGCTGCACATCGACGTCCCCTGGCTGCTCCAGCGCCATGAGGAAGTCCTGCCCGAACAGCCGGCCATCTCCGACTTCTCGGTGCTGGTCGCCGCCGTGGCCCGGCACCGCGTCGACCCGCCGCGCCTGGGTGTCGATCCCGACCCGGCGTGGCGGGCCGCGGCGCTGCTGCACACGCTCGCCATGCTCCGGCCGCTCCCGGCGAGCAACGCGCGCTTCGCCAGCGCGACCGCCGTGGCCTACATGCACGCGTCCGGCGAGGGCATCGACCCGCCGTACGGCGCGCTGATCGACCTGGTCCGCGACATCCTGTCCGGCAAGGCGGACGTCTTCGACGCGGCGGGCCGCATCCGCTCCTGGCGCATCTGACCGCGCCGTTTCCGCTCAGTCCGCGGGAACCGAGGCGGCCTCGGCTGCCGGTGCCTCCGCCGCCTGGGCCCGTTCCGCCTCGGCGAGCAGGGAGTGGCCGGTGGACAGGACGACGATGCCGAGCGCCACGGCGGCGGCCCCCACGTAGAACGGGGTGTGCACCCCGGTGCGCTCGGCGAGCTTGCCCGCGGCGTACGGGGCCGGCCCGCCGCCGATGAAGCGGACGAAGCCGTACGCGGCCGAGGCGACGGGCCGTTCGACGGGCGCGACGGTCATCACCGCCTGGGTGGTGATGGTGTCATCGGCATTGCGGTCGGCCCGCTGCTCGGCGGGGAACTCGGCGGCATCAGCTGGCGCGGGCCGTTCTTCGGGGTGTCGCCGACGATCCCGTCGATGCCGCCGGACGCCCCCGCCGCCGCGCTGAAGAGCACGATCAGCACCAGTCCGGCGACCAGGGTGCGCTTGGCGCCGATGCGGCTGGAGACGAAACCGGTGACCAGCATGGCCACCGCCGTGACCACCAGATAGCTGGTGAACAGCAGCGACACCTGACTGGGCGTGGCCCGCAGCTTGCTGGAGAGGGCGGGCAGGATCGGGTCCACGAGGCCGATGCCCATGAAGGAGATGACACAGGCGAAGGCGACCGCCCAGACGGCCTTGGGCTGCTTGAAGGGGCTGAGGGTGCGGGGATCAGCGGACAAGTAGGGCTCCGTTCAGGAAGCGGAACTCCCCGGGGGCCTGCGGGTCCGCCCCGCGCTCGTCGCCAGCCGCTGGAGGGCGGGGGCGGCGGCGCGGACGGCGGTGGCGAGCGCCTGTTCGTCCTCGGGGGGCAGGGTGGCGAGCAGTCCGGCCAGCCGGGCGGTACGGTCGCGGCGCCGTTCGGCGAGCAGCGCACGCCCGCCGTCGGTGATGGCCACCAGCACCACGCGCCCGTCGTGCGGATCGTCGACCCGGGTCACCAGGGCCTGCCGCTCCAGCCGCTGGATCAGCTGGGTCATCGAGGGCTGGCTGACGCCCTCGTCGGCGGCGAGTGCGGTGAGCCGGGCCGGGCCCTCCCGGTCCAGGCGGCCGAGCGTGGAGGCGGCGGTGAAGCTGATGTCCCGGGTGGCCAGATGGCGCACCGCGAGAAGCGCCAGCCGCTCCAGCGCCTCCGCGACCTCCTCACGGGCCGCGGCGCCTTCTGGGTCCGGGGCTTCCGGCGAGCGTGACTGATGCATGTATTCCACACGTATATACGTATCACGGGTCTATATAGGCGGGCTATGCATCAGCGCCGGCCGATTCCGCCGGGCTCGGCGGAACGGGCTCAGCGGAAGATGCCGGTGTGGCCGAGGGAGTAGCGGCCCGGCTGCGGATAGACGGCCAGCCCGTGCGGGCCACCGCCCACCGGGATCCGGGCGCGGAGCCGCCCGGTGCGGGTGTCGATCGCGTACACCTCGCCGTTGTAGCGGCCCGAGAGCCACAGCACCTTGCCGTCCGAGGACACCCCGCCCATGTCGGGGCTGGTGCCGCCGGGCAGCCGCCAGCGGTCCGTGAGCCTGCCGGACTTGAAGGACAGCAGGGAGACGGTGCCCTCGCCGCGGTTGGAGATGTAGAGCGTGCGGGAGTCCCTGCTGACGTAGAGCCCGTGGGCGCCCTTGCCGGTGGGCAGCAGCCGGGGGCGGCGGAAGGTGTCCCCGTTCAGGACCCACACGCCGTTCGCCACCATGTCGGCGATGTACCAGGTCTTGCCGTTGGGCGAGATCTTGACGTCCTGCGGCATGGCCCCCGCGAGCGGCAGCCGCTGCTGACCCACCACCTTCATCCGGGCCGTGTCCACCTTCAGCAGTTCGCCCGAGAACTCGCACGAGACGATGAAGTACCGCCCGTCGGGGGAGAAGTCCGCGTGGTTGACGCCGAAGCACGTCACCGGCACCGACTTCACCACCCGCATGGTGTGCGCGTCCCGGAACACCAGGGCCCGGTCCTTGGAGGCCATCACCACGGCGTGCTTGCCGTCCGGCGTGAAGTACAGGTTGTACGGATCGTGGACGTCCACCGGGCGGCCCACCCGACCGGTCTTGGGATTGATCGGAGTGAGGGTGTTGCCGAGGTCGTTGTTGACCCACAGCGTCTTCAGATCCCACGACGGCACCACGTGCTGCGGCTGGTGGCCGACCTGGATGGTGCGCACCACCTTGTACGTCTTCGGGTCGATCACGCTCACCGTGTCCGACAGCGTGTTGGGCACGTACACCCGCGACGGGAAGCCCGTCACCGTGCGCGACAGCTTGTTCGGCCGGTCCGCCGCGTACAGGTCGTGCGGATCGAGCGGCGCGGGCATGCCCGGCAGCAGACGGGCCCGGGCGGCCTTCTCGGTCTTCTCGGCCGCGGACTGCGCACGGCCCGAGTGGTGCGGCGCCGCCGACTTCCGCGGGTGGGAGCCGTGGTCCGGGGAGGAGGCGCAGGCGGGCACCGCAGCACAGCACAGCAGCAGCGCCGCGGCCGCGCGCGTCGCGGTGCGGCGGCGCCCCGGGGCAGGCCGCGTCGTACGGCCCGAAGGGGTGGGGGTCGGGCTGGCCACGGACGTCCTCCAGCGGTGAGGGGAGCGCGGCCGTGCCCGGGCTGTGGCGGGGCCGTGGCCCAAGATTGTCACCGCCCCCGCACCCCGGCACCCGCCCACGTCCAAGCAGGTGAGCGGCGTACCGCCCGCGGCGTAGGATCGCGTCCGGCCGCGGGGAGCGCCCCGCGGCGAACCGGGCGAAAGGGCGGGCAGGATGCGCTTCGGACTGCTGGGCACCGGACACTGGGCGGCCGAGACCCACGGCGCGGCGCTCGCCGCGCACCCCGACGCGGAACTGGCCGGGATCTGGGGCCGCGACCCGGCCAAGGCGGCGGCGCTGGCCGACCGCTACGGCACCCGCGCCTATCCCGACGCCGACGTGCTGATCGCCGACGTCGAGGCGGTCGCCGTCGCCCTCCCGCCGGACATCCAGAGCGACCTCGCCGAGCGTGCCGCACTGGCCGGGCGCCATCTGCTGCTCGACAAGCCGGTGGCCTTCACCACCGCTGCCGCCGACCGGATCGTGGCCGCCGCCGAGGAGCGCTCGTCGGCCTCGGTGGTCTTCTTCACCCGGCGCTTCGCCGCGCCCATCGCATCGTTCCTGGACCGTGCCGCGGCGGCCGGAGGCTGGGACGGCGGCCGGGCCACCGGTTTCGGTTCCATATTCCGGACCGGCAGCCCCTACGGCGCCTCCCCCTGGCGCCGCGAACGCGGCGGGCTGTGGGACGTCGGGCCGCACGCCCTGTCCCTGCTGCTGCCGGTGCTGGGCCCGGTGGCCGAGGTCACCGCCCTCGACGGACCGCGCGGCGCCGCGCACGTACTGCTGCGGCACGACTCGGGCGCGGTCGGCACCCTCGCGCTCACCCTGGACGCCCCGCCCGCCGCCACCGGATTCGGCTGCGACTTCTACGGGGAACAGGGCACGGCCGAGGTGCCCGACCCCGGAACCACGGCGGTGGAGGCGTTCGGCGCGGCCGTCGACCGGCTGCTGCTGAGCGCCCGGGACGGCGTGGCCGACGCCTGCGACGTGCGGTTCGGCCGAGAGGTGGTCGCCGTACTGGAGGCCGCCGACCGCTCCCGCCGCGAGGGCCGCACCGCCGTACCGGGCCAGGGCCGCACGGCCGTACCGAGCTGAGCCCCCGGCTACGGCCGGAGCCGCCGGAGAATCCCCCGCATATTCCGGCGTGCGCGGGGGAACCGGGGGCCATGACCAAGCTCTGCCTACCGGCGGGCATCCGGGCCTGCCTGTTCGACCTCGACGGCGTGCTGACCCGAACCGCGGTGGTGCACGCGGCGGCGTGGAAGCAGATGTTCGACGAGTTCCTGCAACGCCGCGACGGCCCCTCTTTCCGCCCCTTCGACAAGACCACCGACTACGACGAGTACGTCGACGGCCGCCCGCGCGCCGACGGCGTACGCACCTTCCTCGCATCCCGGGACATCGACCTCCCCGAGGGCAGCGCGGACGACCCGCCCGACAAGGACACCGTCCAGGGGCTCGGCAACCGGAAGAACGCCCTCGTCCTGGAGAAGATCCGGGAGGAAGGCGTCCAGGCGTACCCCGGATCGGTGCGCTTCGCCGAGGCCGTACGTGACGCCGGGCTGCGCACCGCGGTCGTCTCCTCCAGCGCCAACTGCCGCGACGTGCTGATCGCCGCCGGTATCGAGCGCCTCTTCGAGGTGCGGATCGACGGCCTGGTCGCCGCCGAGCGGGGGCTGCCGGGCAAACCGCATCCGGACACCTTCCTGGAGGCCGCCCGGGAACTGGACGCCGCCCCCGCCGAGGCCGTCGTCTTCGAGGACGCCCTGGCGGGCATGGAGGCGGGCCGGGCCGGTCACTTCGGCTGCGTCGTCGGCGTGGACCGGGCCGGCCAGGCCGACGCGCTGCGCAAACACGGCGCCGACATCGTCGTCAAGGATCTCGCCGAGCTGCTGGAGGACTCCTCGTGATCACCGATGCCTCGTACGCCGTCGATCCCTGGCAGCTGCGCGAGACCGCGCTCCGCCTCGATCTGCTGCCGCAGAGCGAGTCCGTGTTCGCGCTCTCCAACGGCCATGTCGGCTGGCGCGCCAACCTCGACGAGGGCGAGCCGCACGGGCTGCCCGGCACCTACCTCAACGGGGTGCACGAGCTGCGCCCCCTGCCGTACGCCGAGGCCGGTTACGGCTATCCCGAAGCCGGGCAGACCATGATCAACATCACCAACGGCAAGATCATCCGCTTGCTGGTGGACGACGAGCCCTTCGACCTGCGCTACGGGCGGCTGCGCTCCCACGAGCGCGTGCTCGACCTGCGGGCCGGGGTACTGCACCGCACCTGCGAATGGACCTCTCCCTCGGGAACCAGCGTGCGCGTGCGCTCGACCCGGCTGGTCTCCCTCACCCAGCGGGCCGTTGCCGCGATCGCCTACGAGGTGGAGGCGGTGGACGCCGAGATCCGCGTCGTCGTCCAGTCCGAGCTGGTCGCCAACGAGCAGCTGCCGGAGCGCGGCGGGGATCCCCGGGTGGCCGCGGCACTGGAGAGCCCGCTGGAGGCCGAGGAGAACGACGCCGTCGACAAACGGCTGCTGCTGATCCACTGCACCGATGCCAGCCGGCTGCGGGTCGGCGCCGCCGCCGACCACCTGATCAGCGGACCGCCGCCCACCCGCCACGCCAGCGAGAGCGGCGACGACGTCGCCCGCCTCACCGTCACCTCCGTCCTCAAGCCGGGCGAGAAGCTGCGGCTGGAGAAGCTGGTCGCCTACGGGTGGTCCGGCGCGCGCTCGCTGCCCGCGGTACGCGACCAGGTCGAGGCGGCGCTCGCCGGGGCCGTCTCCACCGGCTGGGAGGGCCTGGTCGAACAGCAGCGCGCCTGGCTGGAGGACTTCTGGGCCCACGCCGACGTCGAGGTCGAGGGCGACGCCGAGATCCAGCAGGCCGTGCGGTTCGGCATCTTCCACGTCCTCCAGGCCGGTGCGCGCGCCGAGGAACGCGCCATCCCCGCCAAGGGCCTCACCGGCTCCGGCTACGACGGCCACTCCTTCTGGGACGCCGACACCTTCGTCCTGCAACTGCTGACCTACACCTTCCCCGAGGCGGTCGCCCAGGCGCTGCGCTGGCGCCAGTCCACCCTGCCCGCCGCCCGGGAGCGGGCGCGCCAGCTGGGCCACGAGGGCGCCGCCTTCCCCTGGCGCACCATCGACGGCTCCGAATGCTCCGCCTACTGGCCCGCCGGCACCGCCGCCTTCCACATCAACGCCGATGTGGCCGACGCCGTGGTGCGCTACGTCGCCGCCACCGGCGACGAGGAGTTCGAACGCGAAACCGGGGTGGAGATACTGGTGGAGACCGCCCGGCTGTGGCGCTCCCTGGGCCACCACGACCACCACGGCCGCTTCCACATCGACGGGGTGACCGGCCCGGACGAGTACAGCGCCATCGCGGACGACAACGTCTACACCAACCTCATGGCCCAGTCGAACCTGCGCGCCGCCGCGGACGTCGTGGAGCGCCACCCCGACAAGGGCTCGTTGCTGGGCGCCGACGACGAGGAGGCCGCGACCTGGCGGGACGCGGCCGAGGCCATGACGGTCCCGTACAACAAGACGCTGGGCGTCCACGAACAGTCCGCCGACTTCACCGGCCACCAGGAGTGGGACTTCCAGAACACCCACCCCAGCCAGTACCCCCTGATGCTCCACTTCCCCTACTTCGACCTGTACCGCAAGCAGGTGGTCAAACAGGCCGACCTGGCGCTGGCCATGTATCTGCGCGGCGAGTGCTTCACCCCCGAGGAGAAGGCCCGCAACTTCGCCTACTACGAGCACCTGACCGTCCGCGACTCCTCCCTGTCCGCCTGCGCCCAGGCCGTCATGGCCGCCGAGGTCGGCCATCTGCGCCTCGCCTACGACTACCTGGGCGAGGCGGCCCTGATGGACCTGCGCGACCTGGAGCACAACACCCGCGACGGCCTGCACATCGCCTCGCTGGCAGGCACCTGGATGGCGCTGGTCGCCGGGTTCGGCGGGATGCGGTACCGCGAGGGCAGCCTGTGCTTCTCGCCCAAGCTGCCGGAGAAGCTGGCCCGGCTGGCCTTCAGCGTGCAGGTGCTGCGACGGCGGCTGCGGGTGGAGATCACCGACCTCACCGCCACCTACACGCTGGTCGAGGGCGCCCCGCTGGAGATCCAGCACTACGGTCGGCCCATCACCGTCTCCGACAAGTCGCCGCAGACCTGCGACGTGCCCGAACAGACCGCCCGCGCCGAGCCCCGGCAGCCTCCGGGCCGCCGCCCGGACAGGCGCGCCTGAGCCGCCGTAAGGACAATGGAGGGCGTGGTGGACCCGCTGACGGCGCTGGACCGGATCGCGTTCCTGCTGGAGCGCGAGCAGGCCCCGACGTACCGCGTGCGCGCCTTCCGTAACGCCCAGGCGGCGCTCGCCGAGCTGTCGCCGGAAGAGGTGGAGCGACGGGTGGCGGCGGGCACCCTCGCCTCGCTCAAGGGCCTCGGCCCCAAGACCTCACAGGTGGTCAAGGAGGCGCTCAGGGGCGAGGTGCCCGCCTATCTCCGGAAACTGGAACCCGGCGGGGAGAGTGCTGACCGGCCCGACGCCGCCGCGGACGAGCTGCGGGCCGCGCTGCGCGGCGACTGCCATCTGCATTCGGACTGGTCCGACGGCGGTTCCCCGATCGAGCTGATGGCCCGTACCGCCGCCCGGCTGGGCCATGACTGGGCCGTGCTGACGGACCATTCCCCGCGGCTGACCGTCGCCCGGGGGCTCTCGGCGGACCGGCTGCGCGAGCAGCTGGAGGTGGTGGAGGAGCTCAACGAGACGCTGGCCCCGTTCCGGCTGCTGACCGGGATCGAGGTCGACATCCTGGTCGACGGCTCGCTGGACCAGGAGCCCGAGCTGCTCGACCGGCTGGACCTGGTGGTGGCCTCCGTCCACTCCAAGCTGCGGATGGACGCGCGTCCGATGACCCGCCGGATGGTGACCGCGGTCGGCGATCCGCGCGTCGATGTGCTGGGGCACTGCACGGGGCGGCTGCTGGGCGGCAAGCGGCCCGAGTCGGCGTTCGACGCCGCCGAGGTCTTCGCGGCCTGCGCGGAGTCGGGCACCGCCGTGGAGATCAACTGTCGGCCGGAACGGCTGGACCCGCCGCGTCGGCTGCTCCGGGAGGCCGTCCAGGCGGGGACGTTCTTCTCGGTCGACACCGACGCCCATGCGCCCGGGCAGCTCGACTGGCAGATCAACGGATGCGCCCGGGCGGTGGAATGCAGCGTGCCGAAGGAACGGATCATCAACACCTGGACGGCCCGGCAGCTGGGGGAGTGGACCCGTACCCGCAAGCCCCCGGGCCGTCAGTGATCCAGCTGTTCAGTCACGCCCGCCCGCGGGATCGAGAACGGCTTCGACGTCGATGGTGATGTCGACCATGTCGCTCACCACGACCCCGCCCCGGTCCACCGTGTCGTTCCAGGACACACCGAAGTCCTGCCGGTTGACCCGGCCCGTGGCGAGGAAGCCCGCCCGCCGCCGCGGCCCCAGGTCCCGGTCGCCCTCCCACCAGGGCGTGCCCCACTGCCCCAGATAGGTCACGTGCAGCGGCACCCGGCGGGTGACACCGCGCACCGTGAGGTCGCCCGCGACCTCGAACTCGGTTTCGCTCAACTGGGTGACGGCCGTGCCGGTGAACGTCCACGTCGGATGGTTCTCGACGTCGAAGAAGTCCGCGCTGCGCAGATGGGCATCCCGCTGCGGCTGACCGGTGTTCACCTGCGTTGCGTCGATGGTCGCCTCGATCCGGGCGTCCTCCGGCTTCTCGGGATCGACCTCGATCGAACCCTGAATGTTCTTGAACTGCCCGCGCACGTACGTGACCATCATGTGCCTGGCCCTGAATTCGGCGCCTGTGTGGCCGGGCTCGAAGAACCATCTGGTGATCGCCATAGCCGCTTCCTGACGTGTGATCCGCTCGGTCGTCCTGGAACGATCATGCGTCAGATGCGGGGAATCCGCCGCTCCGCACCCGCGCCGGATCCGGCGCGGGTGCGGCCATATGCGTCAGGACGACCGGTCGCAGCTGGTGACGCCCGGACGCCAGCGGCAGGCGATGGCGGCGAAGCCGCCGTCCTTCACCACCGGGACGGACACGGTGTCCCCGCCGCGCACCACCCGTGGCTCGCGCACCAGGCCGTCCGCTCCGTCGCGGACGAGGTCGACCAGCCACGTCCCCTGGCCCAGCCGCAGCGGCACGGCGGCGGTGTGCGCGTCGCCGGTGAAGATGCCGCCGATGAACCAGCGCTCGCCCTTGGCGCGCGCGAGCACCGCGCTCTCACCGGGGCGCCCCGCCAGCAGCCGGGTGCGGTCCCAGGAGGCGGGTATCTGCTCCAGGAAGCGCCGGGCCTGCGGACGGGCGTCGTACGACTCCGGGGTGCCCGCCAGGTTCTGGATCCCCGACTCGTACAGCACCGACAGGCCCAGCTCGCCCGCGTCCGAGGCCGCGTTGGGGCGCTCGGCGCGCTGGAAGGCGCCCGGGGTGAAGTCCATCGAGCCGATGACATTGCGGGTGAAGGGAAGCGTCGCCAGGTGCTCCGGGGTGTTCACCCGCTTCTCCTCGCCGTTGACGCCCTCCATCGTCATCACCTGCGGCCAGGTGCGCTGGATGCCCTTGGGGATGGTCGAGCCGTGGAAGTTGACGAGCAGATGGTGGGCCGCGGTGGCCGGAAGGATCTCGTCGTACCAGCGCAGCGTCTCCTGGGCCTCGGAGTCCATGAAGTCGATCTTCACCCCCTTCACGCCCCACTTCTCCAGGGTCGGCAGCCACTGCTCGCGCTCCTCCGCGGTGTCCAGATCGCGCTGGTGGATCCAGACCTGGATGCCGACCTTGCGTTCTTTGGCGTACCGGACCAGCTCCGGGATCCAGCTGTTGCGCTGCCAGTCGGGGTCGGTGACGTCCCACTGGTCCGGGTCGAAGTACCAGCCCGCGTCCACCACCACATACGGCCAGCCGCGGCGCGCCGCGTAGTCCACGTACCCCTTCTGCATCGACAGGCTCTGCCCGGCCGGACGCCCGCCCGCGAGCCAGGTCCACAGCGCGGGCCCCGGCCGGATCCACGAGGTGTCGGCGACCTTCGAGGCGGGAGCCAGATCGTCGGTGAAGGTGGACTCGGTGACGGTGGCCAGATCGCCCACGACCATCGCGCGCCACGGGGTGCTGAGCGGACCGTCGGACTCGACCCGCTGGTCCCACAGCCCGATGCGGTACGTCGGGCGGCCCTCCTCGTGGACCAGGCGGGCGGCGGAGTAGCGGCCGGTGAGGTCCGACTCGGCGATCAGGGCGTAGGTGCCGCCCGTCTCGAACAGGGCCTGCGCCATGTACTCACCGGCGGGCGCCGTCGCCGCGGTGTAGTGCTTGAACAGGTTCTCGTTGTCCTTGCGGTACGTGCCGAGCCACGCGTCCGCGTCCGCGGGCAGCGTGACCGCCGAGGTCTCGCCCAGCACATCACCGCTGCCGGACGGCAGGACGTAGCGGTAGGCGACCCCGTCGCCGGACACCCGCACCAGCACGTCCAGCCGGGCGCCGCCGTCGCCCCGGAACCGGAAGCGCGCCTCGGTCATGCGGAATGCGCGCGAGCGCTCCTTGCCGACCGTGGACCGGTACTGCCCGGCCACCGTCCGGTCGCTGCGGCCCAGGTACCGCAGCCCGCGCGACAGGTCCGCCCGCTCGGTGACGATGCCCACGGGCGAGGGCTCGACCACCGTACGACCGGCTCGCGACACCTGAAGCGTCAGTGCGCCCGAGGCCCGGTCGAGCCGTAGCCGGGCGAGCGGACCGGAGTCGGAAGCGCGTGGCGACGGCCCGCTCACCGTCCACGCGGAGTCCCGCACCTGCCCCTTGGCGCGCGCCGGGCCCGTGACGAACAGCGTCATGCCCAGTGCGGCGCAGAGGAGAAGGACCAGGGTGGAGCGTCTGACAGATCTCTCCATGTTTGCCTCCCGAGGCGAACACGTTACCGATTCATCCGATAACTGGGGAGGGGTGAGACCAAATGACGTGCTATCAAGCCCTAGGCCTGCTCCATAGATCCGATCTATCCACCCCATGGCACCCTGATAAACCCCACCAAAGGACCTGGAGAGAGGGGCACCGGCGATGAGCGACACGAACCCCCGTCAGCCCTCGGACCCCGCCCCCGCCGAACCCGAAGGCGGGGACGCCGCCTGCTGGCTGGACCGCGTCTGCGCCGCATGCGGCGCCATCCAGGACACCGCCCCCTTCGACCGCTGCCAGCGCTGCGGCGCGGACGCGGAGGACCGCTGACTCAGCTCCGCTCCGCGCCCCCGAGCCGCTCGGTCTCCCCGCCGAAGGCCAGATGCGTGGTCCGCGAGGCCAACAGCCACCGCCCCTCCACCCGGCGGAACACGTCCTCGTAGTGCCCCACATTGACCGGCGGCCGCGCCGGAACGATGCCCCCGCGATAGCCGTCGACCCGGTACGTCGCGAAGTACGACGTCGCGCGGGCCGTCGCCGCGGAGTCCACCGTCACCAGGACGTTGGAACACACCCGACGCGACAGCCGGTCCGCGGGCCGCGAGGCGAAATACTCCCGCAGCGCGTCCCGCCCCCGCACCAGACGATCCCCGGCGGGCCACTCCCATATCCCATCGACGGTGAACAACTCCGCCACCGTGCCCGGTTCCCCCAGATCGAGCCGCCGCAGGAACTCCACGAGCAGCCGCTCACAGGCGCGCTCGGCGAGCAGTCGCTCCAGCGGATCGAGTGTCCCGGTCTCCATCCCGCCTCCTGTCCGCAGCCCGCTCGGGGGCCGATTCAGCCGTCATGGTCGTACACCGTGACTCGGATGTTACGTGCCGTCAGCCGCCGCTCTATCAGGGGCTCGACCCGCGACCACCGGCCGCCCGCCAGTCCGCAGCCGATGCGCGGCATATGAACCGACGCACCCGTCTCGGCGGCCTTGGCCGCGAGCGAGCCCAGTGCGGTGTCGATCGCCTCGTACCGTACGGGAATGCCCTTGCTGCCACGGCGTATCCCGCGCTGCCCGACCATGTTCGCGACCCACAGATACGGCCCCACCCGGACGTACTGCACCGCGCCCAGCCCGAAGTCGTTGCGCGCCCGCTCACGGTGCCATTGGCGGTACGCCGCCTCGGGCTCCGGCCAGCGCCGTGACAGCGCCAGCACGAAGCCCTTCCCCCAGCCGCCCAGGTCGTTGCAGACATGGGCGAGGATCTTCACTCCCTTGCCGTGAGGCGAGGTGGCGTCCCCCCGGACATACTCGATCTCCGCCATGCCCTCACGGTACGGGGCACCACTGACAACCGGCAGCGATCAACGCGGACCCTCGATCGCGCCGAGGTCGGGTGCGCCGCGGTAGAGGGGGGTGCCCCGGTAGTCGCGGCCGCCGTTGTCGGGGGTGGGGGCGCCGGTGTCGATCAGGGGGGAGCCCGGACGGGGGGCGAAGGCCAGGCCGGTGCGCAGTCGCGGGCCGCTGGTGGGGGTGCCGTACGGGCCCGAGACGGCCGGGTCGACGAACAGGGGGTCGCCGGTGCGCGCCCGGGTGTCGGCGGCGGGGACCGGCAGCGGGGCGCCGCCGTAGAAGTTGCGGGCGTAGGTGATGGTCGGGCTGGTCGTCAGGGTCGCGTCGGCGACCGCCGAGGAGAACACGTTGTCGTGCAGGTTGTAGCGCGCGTTCAGCGAGGAGCCGTAGCCGTAGACGAGGTACTTGCTCGACGCGTTGTGCACGGTGTTGTTGTAGACCTCGGCCGACGCGGCCTTAGATACAGCGGATACCGCGAGTTCCCGTTCAGGACGTTGTACCGCACCACCACGTCGCCGAAGGCGAACTGGCAGAGCAGGATGCCATCGCCGTTGTCATGGACGAAGTTGTACTGGATGACCACCCGCGTGGTGCCCTTGTCCGCGTCGATGCCGTTGGAATCCGCGCCCCCGGCCTTCCGTTCCGTCCGGTACACCTCGTTGCGCTGGATCACCACGTCGTCCGCGTAGTACGCCTCGATGCCCGACGTCCCCGCCTGGTCGACCACATTGCGGTCGACCACCGCGCCGCGGAGGTTGGTCAGATACATCGCGTTGCAGCCGTACGTGGTGCCGCCCTGGGAGACGTAGTTGTTCCGGATGGTGATGTTCGTGTGCGGGGTGAACGTGGTGTCGGCGGCCGAGGTCCGGGTGCCCCAGCCGGTCGGCTTGGCGACCGGGTTGCCGTCCGCGTCCTTCAGGTCGCCGGTGTACTGCTTCACGACGATGCCCGCGAACGAGGTGTTGCGCACCGTGGAGTTCTGCACCCGCACATCGTGCAGAACGGTCGGGGCGGCGGGCGGCGCCGTGATGTCGGGCACCGTGGTGTCGAAGACGATGCCGCCGGTCTTCTTCGACCGGTCCCAACCGGTCTTGAAGCGCACGCCCGGGGCGTTGCCCGCGGTGTCGCCGCTGATCCAGTTCACCTCGCCGGTGACATCGTGGACGTCGACCCTGTCGATCACGAAGTGGTCCAGCTGCCGTGAGTCGTCCCCCGACACATGGATGCCGCGCAGATCGCGCAGATTCTCGCCCGGAGTCCCCGTGGCGGGCAGCGCGTTGCTGACGTCGAGGTCACGGATCTCCCAGTACTCCTGGTTGAACAGCCGCACCGCGTCGTCGACCTGGCCCTCACCGCGGATCCGGGGCTTGGGGCCCGGGCCGTAACGCCCGATGGTGATGGGGCGGTTCTGCTCGCCCGAGCCCTTCGGCCACAGCTGCCCCTTCCAGGAGCTGCCGCCCTTCAGCAGGATGCGGTCACCGGGCCGGAACGTCGTCCGTCCGACCCGCTCCAGGCTGCGCCATGCCGCGCGGGCGCTGGTGCCGGACGCGTCGTCGTGCCCGGAGCGGGAGTCGACGTAGTACGTGGTACCCGAAGCTGCCACCGTGGCCTGAGCGGGGGCGGGGAGCGCCGTGAGCGTGGCGGCGGCGCCGAGGGCGGCGGCCGCGAGCAGGCCGAGCGGCCGCCGGCCGGGTCTGACGGAGCGTCGTCCAGAGGTCATCACGCCATAGAAAGCGCTGTCATCAGTGGTGTCAAGGTGTGTGCGGCGTAGGCGACTTGATGACGAAAACGCTTTCTCACCCTCTGGGCGCGAGCCCTGCCTCGAAGGCCAGAATGACCGCCTGGGTCCGGTTCCCGGCGCCCAGCTTGGTCAGCACATTGCCCACATGCGTCTTGACGGTCTCCAGGCTCACCGTCAGCACCTCCGCGATCTGCTGGTTCGTCAGCCCCTCCGCCATCAGCTGAAGGATCTCCGCCTCCCGGCGGGTGAGCGCCGCCACCCGCGCCGCGGCCTCCCGCCGCACCGGACGCCCGGCGGTCAGCCGGGCGACGGCTTCGGGGAAGAGGACCGAATCCCCGCTGGCCACCAGCCGGATGGCATGGGCGATCTGCTGGGCCGGGGCCCGCTTGCGGATGAAGCCGCTGGCACCGGCCTCCAGGGCGTCATACACATACTCGTCGTTCTCGAAGGTGGTGATCACGATGACCTTCGGCGGCTCCGCCGACGCGGCCCGCAGCCGCCGCGTGGCCTCGATCCCGTTGACGAGGGGCATCCGTACGTCCATCAACACCACATCCGGCCGCAACTCGGCCACCAGCGCCGGCACTTCGGACCCGTCGGCGGCCTCGCCGACCACGGTGAGATCGGGCTTCGCGGACAGCAGGGTCCGCAGCCCGGTGCGGGTGAGTTCCTCGTCGTCCACGACGAGCACGCGCACCGTACGGCCGACGGTGGCAACTCCCTCGGTGTTCACCGCACCGCCCCCAGCGGCAGTCGTGCCACCAGCCGCCACCGGGCACGCCCGTCCCCGGCGTCGTCCAGCGGCCCGGCGGACACCTCGCCGTTCAGCAGCCGTACCCGGTCGGCGATGCCGGTCAGTCCCTGACGCGACCGCCCGCCCCGGCGGAAGCGCGCGGCGCCGTCCACCAGGTTGACGAGTTCCACCTCCAGCAGGTCGTCCCGAACGGTGACCCGCAGCGTGATGCCCGCCTTCGCGCCGTGCCGCAGCGCGTTGGTCAGTCCCTCCTGGACGATGCGGTACGCCTCGCGCGACACGGTCGCCGGGACGCGGTCCAGGCCACCCTCGGTCGTCACCTCCAGCAACGCACCCGCCTGCCGTACCGATTCCGCGAGCGCGCCGAGGTCGGCGAGGGTGCGCGCGGGAGCGGTGGGCGCCTGCTGTTCCCGCAGGGCGCCGAGGACGTGGTCGAGGTCGTCCATCGCCGCGCGGGCCGTCTCCTCGATGGTGTTCAGGGCGCGCCGGGCCGCCACCGGATCACGTTCCAGCAGTTCGCTCGCCACCGCCGCCTGGATGGTGGAGGCGGTCAGCGTATGCCCGATGGAGTCGTGCAGCTCCTGCGCCAGCCGGTTGCGCCCGGCCAGCACCCGCGCCCGCTCCTCGGCGGCGGCCGCCCGCTCGGCGGGCCGGTGGTCGAGCAGGACTGGAGCCAGCAGCCGGAGCCCCGCGGCGGCGGCCGCGGTCACATAGGCGGCAAGCAGCAGACACAGCGCGGCGACGACCGGGCTCCACGCTCCGGCCACACCCGCCGTCACGGTGACATGGCTCCCGAGGACGGCGACCCGCCCCCCGCCGTTCAGCCATACGGCCGGAAACGTGACCGCGGCGAAGGCCAGCACCCCGGTCGCCGCCGTCGCCGCCACACCCACCGCCGCATGCGGCACCAGCCAGGCCGCCGTACGCACCCGGTCGGCCCACCGGGACCGGACCGATGCGGGCGCGGGGGCGGGCAGTTCGGTGCCCAGCAGCCGATTGGCCAGCGTGACGCATCCGCGGCGCGCCGCGCGCGGACTACCCATGACGGCGAGCACCATGACGAGCGCGAGCGTGAAGCCTGCGATACGGCCGGGAAGCGGCCACGTGGGCGGTGCCGAAAACACCGCCACCACCAGCGGCGGCACACTCAGTGCCGCTCCGAGAAACGCGTAAGCCCAGCTTCGATAAGTGGCGCCATCGAAAAGCGGGCGCATCAGTGTGCGCATGGCCGGAACGGTACCGGCGCTCCGGTGCGGACTGCCTCCCCCGAAAGAGCCAACCGGCCCTCGTGACACGGGGGGAGACGGATTTCGCTCGCGCCGGCGATGTGCCCACCCGCCCCCGGACGGCAATTTTTACCGCAGCTTGATCCGGATGGTCAGTCCTCAGGAAAGGGATGCGCGTTGACGTCATCGAAAACCAGAGGGATGGTGGCGTTCCTCGCCCTGTCCTTCGCGCCGCCGTAACCCTCGCCCTCGCCGCCGCACTGGGCCTGTGGCGCCCGGACCTCGCCCCGCTGGACGAGATCGCGGACGGTGTCCCGGGCTGGGCGGCGGTGCTCGCACTTCCGCTTCTCACCCCGGTGTACTGGGGTGAGGAGTTCGGCTGGACCAGCTATCTCCGACCGCGGCTCTTCGGCGGCAGAATGGCGCCATCGGCGATCGTCACCGGGCTCATCTGGGCCTCCTGGCACTATCCGCCGGCCTTCATCGGCTATATCGAATACCCCCGGCTCTTCCTCGGGCTGCTGGTGTGGACCCTCTGCTTTCAGTTCCAGGAGGTCATTCTCGCCTGGCTGTTCATGCGCAGCGGCACCATATGGACCGCCAGCCTGGCCCACGCGGGAAACAACCTGGTCCTCTTCCTGCTCACCGGCCAGCTGCTCAGCAGCGGGGATGACGGTCTCGGCACGGTGGGCGTCACCCTGCTGACCATGATCCCCCTGGCCGGGCTCAGTCTGTGGATCGCCCGGCTCCCCAACCGGGGGGTAGCGTAGGAAAGTTCGCAATGACACGGCCGACTGCCGTGTGTGCTCATTCCGGAAGAACGGCGAGAAATTTCATGTCACACGAGATCAGCCCGGAGTCGATTTTGCAGGTGGGGCTCGGCTTCATGGCGTCGAAAACCCTGCTCACCGCCGTGGAACTCGATGTCTTCACCCGGCTCGCCCAAGGCCCGTGCGAGCGCGGCGACCTGGCCGGGGCGCTGGGTCTGCATCCGCGGGGCGCGGCGGACTTCCTGGACGCACTGGTCGCCCTGGGATTCCTGGAGAGAACGGGGACCGAGTACCGCAACAGCCCCAGCGCCGACGCGTTTCTCGACCGGGAGAAGGACACCTATGTCGGCGGAGTCCTGGAGATGGCGAACAGCCGTCTCTATCCGTTCTGGGGATCGCTCACCGAGGCATTGCGCACCGGAAAGCCGCAGAACGAGCAGAAGCACGGCGGAGACGTATACGACGCCATCTACCACGATCAGGCCGGTCTCGAACGATTTCTGAACGGCATGACCGGGCTCAGCATGGGAATGGCGCGGGTGATAGCCGAGAAATTCCCCTGGGCCGACTACCGGACGGTGCTCGACGTCGGCGGCGCCCTGGGCTGCGTCCCGGTGGCGGTGGCCCAGCGCCACCCCCACATCAGCGGCGGTGTCTTCGAACTGCCCCGGGTGCGGCCGGTCTTCGACACATACGTGGCGTCCTTCGGCCTCACCGACCGCATCGCTTTCCACGGCGGCGACTTCTTCGCGGACGACCTGCCCACCGCCGACGTCATCGTGCTGGGCCAGATCCTGCACGGCTGGGGCCCGGAGGAGAAGCGGATGCTGCTGAAGAAGGCGTACGACGCCCTGCCCGACGGGGGAGCGGTGCTCGTCTACGACGCGATCATCGACGACGAGCGGCGGCACAACACGTTCGGCCTGCTGGCCAGCCTGAACATGCTGATCGAGTCCGCTGGCGGGTTCGAATACACCGCGGCCGACGGGCGGTCGTGGATGACGGAGGCGGGATTCGGCAGTACCCGGGTCGAACCGCTGATGGGCGGCTATTCCCTGCTGGTCGGCATCAAAGACCGCCTCAGGGACTAGAACCGATAGCGCAGAATGCGGCCCACGTCCTTGAACCCTGGCAGATGCGCCATCACCTTCATGCTCATCCTCCCGGTGGTGGGCATCGCCTCCATCCCCGGCATGTCGACGCTGCGCACCGCGTCCATCAGGGTCAGCCCGTCGTGCCAGCCCTCGATCTCCCGCGGGTCGTCGAGGCCCCAGTGCAGCGTCGCGCCCGCGTTGCGCACCGCCGGAACCATCTTCTGGAGCCGGATGCCCAGCGATCCGTAGACGTCGAAAAGCAGCTGGCCGCCGGGGAACCGGTCGGTGATCCGCTGGATGAGGCGCTTGCCCTCCTCCTTGTGCAGATACATCGTCAGGCCCTCCATGACGGCTACGGTCGGCCGGTCGTCGGGCACCTCGCGGAGCCACGCCTCCTCGGTCACCGAGGAGGCGATCATCTCGTAGGTCCCCGACGGCTGCGGGAGCAGCTGCCTGCGCAGCTCGATGACGTCGGGGTAGTCGACGTCCAGCCAGCGCACCGACGGCGACGGGTCGAGCCGGTGGACCCGGGTGTCCAGCCCGCACGCCAGGTGCAGCACGGTCGCCTTCTGGTGCTCGGCCAGGAACGCGGAGGTCCAGTCGTCGAGCTGCTTGGCCCGGAGCGCGATGCCGACCGCGGTGGTCTCCGTCATGCCCGTCTTGCTGAAGTCGTAGGCGACGCGCTCCACCGCCTCCTGGGCCGTGTGGTCGCCCAGGACGGAGTGCGGCGAACGGCTGTCCACCGCCCTGCCGTACAGCGTGGCGAGCATCGTCTCCTGCGTACCGGTGAGAGTGATCTTTTCGCGATCCATGGTTCCTCGGTCGAGTGAGGGGGTACCGACGGCCATTTCCGGCGATTCATCCGGGATGGGGCGGAATCCGTGATGCGTACCGTCCCACGAGTACCCGGACGAAGGCGACCGCGCCCTGGGCCATTCGTGTCCTTCACGCCAGAATCCGGGCCCGTCGGCCGCCGACGGCGACCGAAAACGGCCGTCGGGCGGGCCGGGATCAGTCCTGCGCGAGCCACAGGTCGGGGCCGAAGACCTCGTAGTGGATCGCCGATGGCCGCACGCCGCGCTCCAGCAACTGGGTCCGCACCGACCGCATGAACCCCAGCGGTCCGCAGAGATAGGCGTGGACGCCGTCGGGGATCTCGACGCCGGACAGGTCCACCCGGCCGGTGTACTCGGCCGGCCAGCCGTCGCCCGGCCGCTCGTACCAGACGTGTGCGGAGCCCTGGGCGAGCTTGGTGACCAGCCGCTCCTGATCGGCGCGCAGCGCGTGGTCGGCGGGGGAGCGGTCGGCGTGGACCGCGATGACCGGGGCCTGGTGCCCCCGGTCGACCAGGTCCTCCAGCATGGCGACGATCGGTGTGCAGCCGATACCGGCCGACGCCAGCAGCAGCGGTGCGTCCGTGGCGTCGAGGACGAGGTCGCCGTACGGGGCGGACACGCTGATCACGTCGCCCTCCCGGAGGTGCTCGTGCAGATGCCCCGAGACCTCGCCGTCCGGACCGGTGCCGCCCCGCACGTGCTTGACGGTGATGGAGCGCACCGTCGCGCCGGGAGGGTTGGTCAGGCTGTACTGGCGGATCTGGCGCGCCCCGTCGGCCAGTTCGACCTGGACGGAGACATACTGGCCCGCCTTGAAGGCCGGTGCCGGGCGGCCGTCCGCGGGCCGCAGCCGGAAGGTGACGACGTCCGCGGTCTCCTGGACCCGCTCGGCCACCTCCCACGGCCGCCACGTCCCGCCCGCCAGCACCCCCTGCTCGGCGTACAGCCGCCGCTCGATCTCGATGAGGGCGTTGGCCATCAGCCAGTAGACCTCGTCCCAGGCGGCTGCGACCTCCTCGGTGACCGCGTCACCGAGCACCTCCGCGATCGCGGCCGACAGGTGGCGGTGCACGAGCGGGTACTGGGCCGGGCTCACCCCGAGCGAGGCGTGCTTGTGGGCGATCCGGGTCAGCATCGCGTCGGGGCGGACCTCGGGGCGCTCCACCAGGGCGGTGGCGAACGCGGCCACGGCACCGGCGAGCGCCTGCCGCTGGATTCCGGCCGCCTGGTTCCCCCGGTTGAACATGTGCCGCAGCAGCTCCGGGTGGGCCTCGAAGAGCTTCCGGTAGAACAGGTCGGTGATGGACCCGATGGCCGCACCGACGGCGGGGAGGGTGGCGCGGACGGTGTCAGCGGACTTCTGGGAGAGCATCACCGGCTCCTAAGTGGTATGTAGGATTCGTATTTAACGGCGCGAAGAAACCCGGCGCGGCGAGCACCGGCACGGAGGGCGTCGACGTACGGGCGCGGGCGGGCCGGGTCGGCGTCCCCCACGGGTTCACCGGTCCGCCCCCGGCGCTCGCCCCACCAGCCCGAGCAGGACGGGTCCGGTGGGGGAGCCGACCAGATCGGTGACCGTCAGCGGGTCGAGCGAGGAGAAGAACGCCTCCTGCGCCCGCCGCAGCGCCATCCGCAGCCGACAGCCCTGGCGGAGCGGACACGGGGTGTCGCCCTCGCAGTCGACCACCTCATCGGCCCCTTCGAGTTCCCGGACCAGTTGGCCGACCGAGGCGGTGCGGCCGGTCTCGGTGAGCACCAGCCCACCGCCGCGCCCCCGCCGCGTCTCGATGAGGCCGAGATGCTGGAGCCGCGCGGCCACCTTCGCCAAGTGGCTGTACTGCACCTGCATCTCCCCGGCGATCTGCCGTGCGGTGCACGGCTCGGCTCCGGCGACCGCCAGTCGCATGATGGCGCGAAGGGCCAGGTCGGTTGATTTCGTCAGCCGCATGACGCCAGATTAGATAATGCGAATCTGAGATGCAATTTAGCGGGATGGGGTGCGCAGCGCACGGGTCACGGACCAGGCCACCGACACCATGGGCACGGCCACGATCGCGCCGACCACCCCGGCCACGATGCCTCCGGCGATCACCGAGATCGCCACCACCACCGGATGCAGCCGCACCGCCCAGCTCATCACCAGCGGGTGCAGCACATGCCCCTCGATCTGCCCGACCACGACGATGAGCACGAGCACCACCGCCGCGATGACCGGCCCCCGACCGGCCAGGGCCACCACCGTGGCCACGGCCAGCGCGATCGGCGAGCCGATCAGCGGGATGAAGGTGGCGAAGAAGACCAGCAGGGTCAGCGGCAGCGCCAGCGGCACCCGCAGCAGCAACAGGGCCAGGCCGACCAGCGCCGCATTGGCAGCCGCCACCAGGATGATCCCCCGGGTGTACCCCGCGAAGGTGCTCCAGGCCGCCCGGCCCGCCCGGTCCCACGGCGACCGGGCCGCCTCCGGAAGCTGCTCACGGAACCACCGCCACATCCCGTCGCCGGAATGCACGAAGAACAGCGAGCAGAACAGTGCCAGCACCGCCGCCGTCAGCGCCTCCACGACCCGGCCCGCGCTGCTGAGCGCCCTGCTGATGAGTGTGGCGCGATGGGTCGAGACGAACGAGCTGATCCTTTCGTGCAGCTCGGTCAGCGTGCGGTGCCGGACACGGAACGGCGGCCCCTCCAGCCAGCGCGTGATCCGGCCGATCCCGCCGCGGAACTCGCCCACGAGCCTGCCCGCCTCACCCGCCGCCGCATTGCCCACCAGTGCCAGTAACCCCAGCACCACCAGCAGACTCCCGAACACCGACAGTGCCACCGCGAGCGGTCGGGGCAGCCGCCGCGCCAGCACATCGGCCAACGGTCGCAGCAGCGCGGTGCCCACCAGGGCCAGAAACACCGCGACCGCGACCAGCTGAAAGCGCCCCAGAACGGTGAACGCCAGATAGACCGCCACCCCGACGGCCAGCAGCCGCCATGCGTACGCGGCGGCCAGCCGTAGCCCGGGATGCACCCGGTCGCCCGACCCGTCCGTAACCCCCGCCCCGCGCGCCGCCCGTTCCCGCGCCGCGGCCCCCGGGTCCCGGTGCGGACGGCCGCCGAGCGTCGCGTACCGCGGCCGCCGACCGCGCCGGACGTCCGGACGCCGTCTGCCCTTCCGCCTCGGCGCCCGCTCCGGCGGAGGGGGAGGCTCGCTGCTCACGCCGGTGCCACCGCCCTCCGCGACCCGGTCCCGCGCCGCAGGGCCCGATGACCGTTCTTCCCGTTATCTGCCTGATGGGAAGATTCAATCAGGGCGGCCGGGCACGCGCCTGATCACGCCTCCGCCCGCCGTCACACCTCGCGGCCCGCCGTCTCCGGGTTGTGGGGCTGTTCCCCACGGCTCCGGCGAACTCCATAATCGATCACCACGGTGCCTCATCCGCCGACCGCCCTCCGCACCGCAGCAAGGAGTTGCCGTGACGTACGACATCACCGCCATCCGCGCGCAGTTTCCCGCCCTGACGGCCGGTTCGGCCCACTTCGACGGCCCCGGCGGTACGCAGACCCCCGTACCCGTGATCGAGGCCATCACCGATGCCCTCGCGCACCCGCTGGCCAACCGGGGCCGCACCACCGCGGGGGAGCGCAACGCCGAGGCGATCGTCGCGGCCGCCCGGCAGGCCATGGCCGACCTGCTCGGCGCCGACGCCACCGCGGTCGTCTTCGGCCGCAGCGCCACCCAACTGGCCTACGACTTCTCCCGTACGCTCGCCACGACGTGGTCGCCGGGCGACGAGATCGTGGTCACCCGACTGGACCACGACTCCAACATCCGCCCCTGGATCCAGGCCGCCGACCGGGCCGGGGCCACCGTGCGGTGGGCCGACTTCGACCCGGCGACGGGCGAGCTGACCCCCGATGACATCAGCGCCGTCCTGAGCGAACGCACCCGGCTGGTCGCCGTCACCGCCGCCTCGAACCTCATCGGCACGCGTCCGGCGACAGCGGAGATCGCCCGGCGCACCCACCAGGCCGGGGCGCTGCTGTACGTCGACGGTGTGCACTACACCGCCCACTCCCTCGTCGACTTCGACCAGCTCGGAGCGGACTTCTACACCTGCTCGCCGTACAAGTTCCTCGGCCCCCACCTCGGCGTCCTGGCGAGCCGCCCCGAACTCCTGGAGAACCTGCACCCCGACAAGCTGCTCCCCTCCACGAACGCCATCCCCGAGCGGTTCGAGCTCGGAACCCTGCCGTACGAATTCCTCGCCGGGACCCGCGCCGCCGTCGACTTCCTCGCCGGTCTGGACCCGCGGGCGCAGGGCAGCCGCCGCGAACGCCTGGCGGCGGCGTACGCGGCCCTCGAAGAACACGAGGACGCGCTGCGGCTGCGCATCGACAAGGGGCTGGCCGCGCTCGACCCGATCACGGTCCATTCCCGCGCGGCGGACCGCACCCCCACCCTCCTGCTGACCATCGACGGCCGCGACACCGCGGACGCCTACCGCCATCTGGCCCGCCGCGGCGTGGACGCACCCTCCGGATCCTTCTACGCGATCGAGACCTCCCGCCGGCTCGGCCTCGGCGACACCGGCGGACTCCGCGTCGGCCTGGCCCCCTACACCAGCACCGAGGACGTGGACCGGCTGCTGGAGGGCCTGTCGGACTTCCTGTCGTCTTAAGGCCGCTAGCCGTCGGTGTTGAGCGCGCCCCGTCCGTTCGCTGTTGCATGGTGGCGTCGTCGACCGCTCGGGTGCCGTGTACTCGAACAGCTCCAGGTTGATGCGGCCCAGCCGTACCACCGCGAGTGTGCACCTGGCCTGTGGGTGCACATTGAGCCTGCGGGGCATGCCGTCACCTTCGTCATCGGCGAATGGGCCGTCGATGAAGATGAATGACGCATCGCGCCGGTGGCCCGCAGCTGACACCCTCCCTCCATGGAACACACCGAGGTACTCGTCATCGGAGGACGCGCCGGCGTCGGCAAGACCACGGTCGGCTGGGAGGTGTCGGCACAGCTGCGCGCCGCGTCGGTGCCCCACGCGATCCTCGAGGGAGACTTCATGGCCCAGGTGCATCCGGCCCCCGAGGACGACCCGCACCGCAGGAAGATCGCCGAACGCAACCTGACCGCTCTCTGGGCCAACTACGCCGAACTCGGCCACCGGCGCCTCGTCTACACGAACACCGTGAGCGTGCTGCCCGCGACCACGGACATGATCGAGCGCGCCACCAAGCCGTGCGCCCGGATCGTGCGCGTCCTGCTCACCGCCTCGGACGCCACGACGGAGGAGCGGCTGACGGGCCGGGAACTCGGCTCGGAACTGGAGCACGAACTGCGCGGCAGCGCCCGCAAGGCCCGTCTCCTCGACGAGCAGGCCCCCGCGGACACCCTGCGCGTGGCCACCGACGGGCGGCTGGTGGTGGACATCGCACGAGAGCTGGTGACCGCCACCGGCTGGGCCGACGGCGCGTAGCGGCGCGTCAGCGCCCCCGGGGGTTCAGCCGCCCGGGACCAGCACATCGACCCGGGGCAGCTCGCCAGCCGCAGCGCCCGAGGTCCGACCGTCGCCCGGCGACATACTCCTCGTCGTCGTCAGCGAGATCCTGCCAATGACGCTCCAGCAGGGCCCGCACCGCCTCAAGCGGCGTCCCCGTGCGCCGTTCGATCCCGCCGCCGTCGTTGGTGTGGTACGAGACGACCCCGAACCGCCCCTCGGCCGCCGGCGCCCCGTACACAACGGTCGGATCCGGGCCCCGCCCGGTTAGGCTCGGTCGTGCGGTGTGATCCACGGCATGTTGTACGCCACAAGGGGAAGGCGCGGAGGACGTGAGGGACGGTCAGGATTCCATACGCTCGAAGCCCCCGATGCGCGCCGACGCCCGCCGCAACCAGCAGCGCATCCTGGACGCGGCCCGGGCGATGTTCAGCGAGCACGGCACCGCCGCGCCCCTGGACGACATCGCCCGCCGCGCCCACGTCAGCATCGCGACGCTCTACCGCCGCTTCCCCGACCGCGCCGCGCTCTGCCGGCAGGTGGCCATCGAGGGTTACGAAACCGTGCTGGGCGAGGCGCGGGCCGCCCAGGAGGTGGCCGAAGAGGGCGGTCCGGACGCCCCGCTGCGGGCCGTCGAACGCTTCCTGACCGGCGTGGTCGACCAGCGCTCCCGCCTCGTTCTCCCGCTGTTCGGCGGCCCGGCCTTCCACGACCGGGAAGCCATCGTCCTGCGCCACCGCATCACCGGCTCCCTGGAGGCGGTGCTCGCCCGCGGCCGGGAGCGCGGCGCGGTGCGCGACGACGTCAACTCCATCGATCTGCTGATGGCCGCGGCCATGATCAGTCGCCCGCTCCCCAACACCCCGCCCGAGTGGCTCGACACCACCGCCCGCCGCCACATCGCCGTCCACCTCGACGGCCTCCGCCCCGGCGCCACCCACCACCTCCCCGGCCCGGAACCGGAGCACGCCTTCAGCCGCGAGACACCGACCGCGGCGGAGAACGCCCCCACCGAGCACCGCGCCTGAAACGGGGCCGTGGCCCCCACCCGAAGGGCGGGGGCCACGGTCACCGGTGTGCTTCCGTCAGGTGCGGTACGCGTAGTACAGCGAGTTCGGGTTGGAGGCGATGATGCTGGCCACCGACTTCCGGTAGGTGTTGACCGAGTGGTAGGTCATGTACGGGACACCGCTGGAGGAGCGGTACGTGACCATCATGGTGTGGTCCTTGGACCCGTCCCGGTCGAAGTCCATCTGCATGACGTCCCCGACACCCATGTAGTACACGTTCGCCAGGTTGGTCGCCCGCTTGGCCTCCAGCGTGAACCACGACCACTCGTTGGCGCCCACCCAGGACGTCGCCTGGGTGGAGGTGTCGTACCACCAGGTGCGGTAGTCCAGCGCGTCGCCCGGTGCGTGCTTCCAGCCGCCCGCCTTCAGGGCCTGGCTGATGAAGTTGGTGCAGTCCCCGCCGGCTTCGTTGAACTTCCGGTAGGCGGGGTTGTAGTTGCTCCAGTACGTCTCCGCGTACGTCGCCATCGCCGCGTAGTTGTACGCCCCCGCGGGCTTGCTCACCTGCTGGGACGGCCTCGACGTGGCCGCCGGAGTCGCGCTGGGCAGCGCCGCCGCGCTCTTCACCGACACCGTGGCGGGCTCGTTGATGGCCGTGGGCCCCTCGTCGGTGGGCCTGATGCCGGTCAGCTCCCACTTGCCGCCGGTCCCGGCGGTGAAGCTCAGCTCGTGGTGGGCCTGGAAGCTGGTCGTCGCGGGCTCGTCCCCGCGGATCTTCTTGTACGTCAGCGTCGTGGTCTCCGTGGCCTGGACGGTCGCACGCCCGTCCACGACACGGGTCGCGCCCACGGTGACCTTGGTGTCGGCGTCCGTGTACGCCTCGCCCAGCGCGGCCAGCCGCGCCTTGCGGGTCCGCAGCGTGGACAGCGCCGTGTTCTCGCTTCGCGTCAGACCGGTCGACAGCCGCGCCTTCTTGGTGGCCGGTGCCGCCGCCCGCCGCGCCTGCTGCCCGTCCAGCAGCGCCGCCGTACGCTCGGTGAGCACCGCGTCGGCCAACTGCCCGAAGGACGTGGCGGTCGCCCCGTCCACCACACCCGTCTGCGCCGCACCCGCGGCAGAGGCGGGCAGCGCCACGGCCGACAGCGCCACCGTCAGTGCCGCCCCGACAGCGGATCTGAAGGTCATTGATTTCACGATGGATTCCCCTCCACATCCCGGGCCGGATCCGGCCCGGGGGAGTCGGATCCTTGCATATGCGCTGCCCGTTTGGTGATTTTGTGCTCAGAACGCGAAGTGGTGTCCACGAGTCCTTCACCTGCGGGATAATGTCCGTTTTTCGTCGGCGGCGCCGGTTCGCCCTGCCCGAGGCCGAGCACCCGCTGCCTCCGCCGCCCTCACCGGGATGTCCCTGGGATCGAGCCGCGTCGCGTGTCTTCCCGGTGTGGGGGGAGGGTAGGTGGTGAGCCGAGTCGTACATATGTCGGGCGTATGCAGACGCTCCGCATGCTTCGGGAGGTAACCGAATTGAACACCGCTGGCCAGGAGACGCCCCGTGAAGAGAAGGAATTCACCCGATCCGGGCCGCACTTCTCCGACCGGATCACGGCCGACGGCCGGGACGGCTGGCCGGTCGAGGCCGGGCGCTACCGGCTGGTCGTCAGCCGGGCCTGTCCCTGGGCGAGCCGGGCGCTGATCTCGCGGCGGCTGCTCGGCCTGGAACCGGCCCTGTCGCTGGCGGTCACGGACCCCATCCAGGACGAGCGGAGCTGGCGCTTCACCCTCGACAAGGGGGACCGGGACCCGGTGCTGGGCATCGCGTTCCTCAGCGAGGCGTACGACGCCCGCAAGAAGGAGTACCCGGGCGGGGTGAGCGTGCCCGCGATCGTCGACATCCCCAGCGGGAAGCTGGTCACCAACGACTTCCAGCGCCTCACCCTCGACTTCGCCACCCAGTGGACCGCCCTTCACCGGGAGGGTGCGCCGGACCTGTACCCCGAAGAGCACCGCGATGAGATCGACGAGGTGATGGAGGGGGTCTACCAGGATGTGAACAACGGCGTCTACCTGGCCGGTTTCGCCAAGCACCAGCACACCTACGAGGACGCCTACCGGGCTCTCTTCGCCCGTCTGGACCGGCTGTCGGAGCGCCTGGCCACGCGGCGGTATCTGGTCGGCGACACCATCACCGAGGCCGACATCCGGCTGTTCACCACGCTGGTGCGCTTCGACGCCGTCTACAACGGACACTTCAAGTGCAACCGCAACAAGCTGAGCGAGGACCGGGTGCTGTGGGGGTACGTACGCGACCTCTTCCAGACGCCCGGATTCGGCGACACGGTGGACTTCGACCACATCAAGCGCCACTACTACCACGTGCACACCGCGGTCAATCCCACGCGCATCGTCCCCCTCGGCCCCGATCTCTCCGGCTGGTCGACCCCGCACGGACGGGAGGAACTGGGCGGGCGTCCCTTCGGCGACGGGACCCCTCCGGGCCCGGTGCCGCCCGGTGAGGAGGTCCCGGAGGCCGGTCGCGCCCGCTGACGGGCCCGCCGCGCGCGCCCTCCGTACCAGGGGTGGCGCCTGCGGATCAGGGGTGGCGGGCCGACGCCGCGGCGGTGTCCGCCGCGGTCAGCCCGAAGACGAGGGCTGACGCGATACCGCCCGCGTAGGCGCGGTGCCACAGGCCGCCGGTGTCCGAACCGGCGGCCAGCAGCCCCGGCAGCGGCTCCCCGTTCTCCGCCAGGACCCGGGCCCGATCGTCGATGCGCACCCCGTGGAACGGGAAGGTGATGGCCGGTGCCGTCTCGATGACGTAGTACGGGGGCTCGTCCAGTGGCAGCGGGTCCAGCTCCCGGCCGGGTGCCGTGGCGAGCCCCGCCGAGACGCCCTCGTTGAACCGCCGGACCCCGTCGCGGATGGCCTCGCCCCGGTAACCCCACTCCTCGGGCAGGAAGGCCAGCTCGTCGAGATCCTCGGCCAGTCCCACACGACCGCCTCGCTTGCTCGCCAGCGCGAACTTGTCCACGGCGACCGCGCCCTCGACGTAGGAGCCCACGATCCAATCGCGGAACACCCGGGCATCGGCGATGAGGAGGCCCCGGCTCCCCGGCTGTTCCAGCAGCGCCATGGAGGTGAGGTGGTCGCCCAGTGTCTCGTCCACGAAACGCTCGTTGCGCAGGTTGAACAGGAGCGCGTGTTCGCTGTAGTACAGCGACAGGTCGACGAAGTCCACCGGGTCGGTGAAGGGCGTACGGCTCGGAATGAGGTGGCCGTAGAAGCCCGCGTCGGCGTGGCCGGTGGCCGCGCCCACACCGGTGGCCAGGCGGTAGCCACCGCCGCGGCTGTCGGGATTGGAGCGCAGCTCCATGCGGTCGGCGTGGGGGTGCACATGAGCGGTGCGGAGCGCGGGGTCGCCCTGGAACCCGCCGGTCGCGAGGAGCGTGGCGCGGGCGCCGACGTTCTTGTGTGTGCCGTCGGCCGACCTCAGCCGGGCTCCCACGACGGCACCGTGCTCGGTCAGCAGGTGTTCGGTGTGGGCGGCGAGCAGCAGTCGGCCACCGCCGTCGAGGATGAGCCGACGGCAGGTGTCGAGGTAGTGACCGGTGTCGAACTGGTGTCCGCGGCCGAAGCTCAGGATGCGCTGTGCGTCCTTCACCTCCACCCCGGTGGAGCGGATCCAGGAAACGCCCTCGTCGAACCGGTCCACGAGGGCGCGCTTCAGCGCGAGGTCCCCTCCCGGATTGTGCCGGTCCATGATGTCGTGACTCGGAGCGGTCCACGCGTACCCGGCGAAGCGCGCTGAGCCGCCGACGTCCGTGCTGGTATCCACCAGCACCACGGACAGGCCGCTGCGGACGGCACGGGTACCGGCGGTCAGGCCCGCCATGCCCGCCCCGATGATGAGTAGATCGACGACTTCCGCGTCCACGCGAAATCTCCTTCGGTGGGGGCCGGTGCTCAGTAAAACCGAATCCAATTCACACCTCAAGACGGTTGCATCAAGCCTGCCCCGAACCTTGTCGGTGCCGGGTCGGCACGGTAAGAGAGGTGAAGTCAGTTCAATACCGGATGGGTGCGGGAGGTCGTCATGGCGTATGAAGGGGCCCACGCGGGCCGGTTCGAGGGCAAGGTCGCCCTGGTGACGGGTGCGGGCTCGGGCATGGGGGCGGCTGTCGCCCGGCGGCTGGCCGCCGAAGGGGCCCGGGCGGTGGCCCTGGCCGACGTCGACGGCG